>JAGAAT010000043.1 GCA_017615095.1 bacterium | reverse complement strand
GTTCCGCTGAACATTTCGGCATACCGTCTGGCGAAGGATATCAATATCCCGCAGACCCGTATTTCCGAAATAATCCACGGGAAGCGTTCAATTACCGCTGATACGGCGATCCGATTTTCAAAATTTTTCGGAACTACTGCGGAATTCTGGCTCAATCTCCAGAATCTTTACGATCTGGAGGAGGAGAAAAAAATCCATGCATCCGAGTTTGAAACGATAAAAATGTATGTTTATGCATATACATATAGAGGAGGGCTACAATGAAAAAAATCGTTATAACATGCAAACTTCCGGGCGGGAGGTACGAAGAGCTTCTTGCCGATAAAAATTTCGAGACGGTCGTCCTGAATGATGAGGAGCACATGAATCTTGCCGCGACTTTGGAAAAACTGAGTCCCGACGGTCTTATTTCGATGCTTTCAGACAAAATAGGCGCGGATGTGCTTGCCAAAATGCCGGATCTCAAGGTAGTTTCGAACTATGCGGTCGGTTTCAACAACATCGATGTGCAGTACTGCCATGAACACGGCATTACGGTGACGAATACGCCGGGAGTCCTCACTGATTCGACAGCCGATATCGCGATCCTGCTCATGCTTATGACGTCGCGCCGGGCAGGTGAGTCGGAAAAGTATGCGAGAGAGGGCAGATTCAAAGGGTGGGCGCCCGAGTTTTTCCTCGGGAAGTCGCTTGCCGGCAAAAAATTCGGCGTTTTGGGAATGGGAAGGATCGGTTTTGCCACGGCTAAAAGGGCTCGTGCGTTCGGACTCGACATAATCTACTGGAGCAGACGCAGGAACGAGGCTGCCGAGAAGGAACTCGGCGCGAAATACCTCGAACTTGACGAAGTCCTGAGAGAGTGCGACTTCCTTTCGCTGCATCTTCCGTACGTTCCTGAACTTCACCACATGATCGACGCGGCAAAACTCAAGACTATGAAGAAAAGCGCGATAATCATAAACACCGCCCGCGGTCAGCTCATTGACGAGGCGGCACTTACCGGCGCGCTTGAGAAAAAAGAGATCTACGCCGCAGGGTTCGATGTCTACGAATTCGAACCGAAAATCAATGAAAAGCTTATGACGCTCGAAAACGTTGCGCTTCTTCCGCATATCGGCAGTGCGACAGAAGAGACGAGATCCGAGATGGCAAGGATGGTCATAGATGACTGTACAGCGGTCCTGCGCGGTGAAAAGGCTCAAAATATCGTTTAATTGATCCGAAAAAGAAGTGGTCGGGATGACTGGACTTGAACCAGCGACTTCTGCGTCCCGAACGCAGCACTCTACCAGACTGAGCTACATCCCGACTCAACGACGGGGCTTATAGCAATAACTTTTAAAATATCAAGTTTTCAGGCTCTTTTTTTGGAAAAAATCAGAAACTTCTGCTGTTGAGGATCATCTCTTTGCGTTTCTGCTCCTCCTGTTCCTCGAGCAGTCTCTTTTCGCTTTCGTAGCGCTCTTTTATCAGCGCCGGTTTGTAATCGGGAAATTCTCTCATTATTTTCAGATATTTCTGAGATGCGTAGTAGTGCATTTTGCGTTTGGCGTAGGTGTTCGCGATATCCAGGTGCCATGCCGGATTTCTCGAGATCGTCGCAGCTCTTTCGAGGTATTTGAAGCCTTCCGAGTGGTTGTAGGCGTTGAACGCCTTTTTGGAGAGCCAGCGGTAGTAGCTTGCGAGGTTGCCTGAGTGCTGAAGGGTCCGCTGACGCATCATTTCGTCGATTTCATTCTGCCTCTTCTCGTCTAGGTGCAGGGCACAGTATGCCGCTGAAAGGTAGTCTGAAAAGTTCTGCGTGAGTGCGGCTCCGCGGAGATAGAATGTGTAGGCGTCGTCGTAAAGCTTGTCGTTTTCGTAGAGTTTCGCCCGGTATACCAGAAGTCTGCCGCGGTCTGCCGGGTCGATATCCTTGCGTTCAAGCGACTCTGTTATGAGCGCGAGAGCCTCGGTGACGTTGTTTTTCTTTACGAGATCACGGACGATCGAGACGAAGAAGAGCTCTCTGTGACCGTAAGCGAACTGCATCGCAGCCTCGTTGTCGGCCGAGATCCGGAAGATGAACTGTTCGACCGGTTTTTTATTGTTTTCGTTGATCTCGATCAGCTCGACTATCCGCTCCTTCTGACCGTTCTCCACAAGACGGGTGTAGATCTTATCGAGCAGCCATGTGTACTTGCTGCGGAGTGCCCCGCCGAAGTGGTCTGCGTAGCGCTGCGTCAGGGATAGCGACTGCCTGAAAAAGTAGAGCGACGGTTCGGCGGCACCGATTTTGAGAAGATGATAGCCCGTGAGGTAGTAGCCGTAGTAGTATTTCGGAGCCTTCGCCCGGACGGAGGCAATCTCTTTCGAAGCTTTGATGAATTCGAGCCTGTCCTTTGAATTTATCTTTTCCAGCGCCCTGTCGAGAGGAACGCGGACATCGGCCGGCCTGTAGTAAAGCAGGGTTTCGTAATCGTAGGGTCTGCCCTCTTCCGTGTAGCCCATCAGCCTCTGTCCTCCTGTCGTGGTCGTGAAAATCAGAGTGACGATCGAAAGTGCGACTACTGCGGAGAGCGTCGCCAGGCGTTTCCTGCCCTCCAGGTGGACCGGCTTTGCGAGCAGGACCAGGACTATCGTTACCGGAAAGAGCGAGGCGAAGTTGTGAAGGTTGAAATCGAGCGTGTTGTGCAGGACGATAAAAAAGAGGGTCGCGATGAGCCCCTTTCTGCGTTTGCTCTCGTGCCTGCCTCTGACGACGACCAGGATGAATGCGGCAAAAACGAGAAGTGATGCGATTATCCCGTTTTCTAGGACGAACTGGAGCGGCTCGTTTTCAAGTTCGAGGAACATCGCCTCGGGGTTTGCACGGTAGTAGGAGAAGACCTTTGAAAAGCTGCCCAGCCCAGAGCCGGTGAACCAGAAATCCTTGAAGTAGCCGGCGGCGTCTTCGGTGAATTTTACTTTGTCGAAGAAGCCCTCTTTCTGGAAATCAAACTCCCTGAATATGAGTTCGCTTGCCTGAAAAGCGACGAAAAAGGCGAGCAGTATCGAGACGAATGCAACGTAAAACCTTTTTTTATCCAACGCGACAAGCGACTTCGTGTTGAGTGCGAGCATCAGAAAGACGGCAAGAAGGTAGGCTGTGATGCCTCCGCGGGAGAGGGTCGCGATCACGGCGACCGTGTGGAGGAAAAAGAGAGATGCGTAAAAATACTTCTTGCGCTTGAACTCGGCGTAGTAGATCGAGGTAAGTGCGAGCATTCCTGAGATCCCGAAAAATCCCGCCGCGTGGTTGGTGTTCACGATTATCGAATTGAGCAGGAAGGTGCTGCGTCCGAGCTTCCCGTAGAGCCAGCTTGTCGTGTGCATGAGCCCCAGAACGGTCGAAAAGATGATGACGATCGTCGAGATGAAGATGACGACGTCGATGGTGATCTGCTTCCAGCGCTTGTGGCCTTCGTAGATGTTTCTTGTGACTATCACGCTGAGAAAAATCAGCGTCAGGATCCTGAAAATCGAGTAAACGGTATCTGTCACCGACATCGTGACCGGGTGAGCACCGGAGCCGTCGATCAGGTGAAAATAGGCTCCCTGCGGAGAGATGAGCTTGAGCAGTCCGACCGGCAGCGGGATCAGCTGGAGCAGCGCGATGAGTATCACAAGCAGCATCGGGAAGACCGTCATCGAGATCGAAAAGCTCTTTTTCAGGATCAGGAGGTAACTTGCATAGATACCGGTGACAGCCGCGCAGACTGCGATTATTACAAGGTTCGTTCCTGTGTGCGAATAGACTCCGCCGAGCAGGAAAGGCGGCAGACAGAGGATTATCGCGAACGAAAGCAGCAAAAAGAAGAATTTCAGCTTACTGTCACTATGCATGGGACCTCACAAAAAGTTATAGTAGATCTGAACAGTCAGACTGTGTTCGTCGGTTATGATGTTGTTGGACTTCAGGCTCGCCGATTTTTCGACCTCGAATTCGTACTGGATCGCCGCGAAACGCGAGATCCAAACCGATGCGGTGCTTTTCGAAAGGAAGCTGAATCCCTTCACGTTGTTGATCGGCAGCAGTGCGTCGAACTCCTCTTTGATTTCGAAGAAGCTGAGAGGATACCACGAAAGAAAGAGATAAAATTCCGGACCGTAGGAGCTTGTGAAGTAGTCCAGCCTGACGATCGAGCCTTCGCTGTCCAGCTGGGATGTGTCGTATGCGAAGGGGTTGAAATCCTGACGGAACCCCCATCCGACACGTCCGTTTATCTTGAAAACGTTTCTGAGGGCGTACTCGGCGTTTATCCCGATGCCCTCCTGGATAATGGTCGTCGAGAAGGATTTTGCGTATACGAAATTCGTGTCCGGTTCGAGTTCCCGTATCTCTCCGTCAGACTCTTCGACAGTCGTCGTCACGTCCGCTTCCGACGATGTCGTGATGTAACGGTAGGCGAGCGGAGCTCGTACCCTGACTGAGACATAGGGACCGACATACTTGTTGAAACGGTAGATGAAGGAGCTGTCGAATTTCATCAGATCTTTGATGAAACGGAGCTTTTCTCCTGCCGATTTCTGGAACTGCTCGTTGACCTCGAGCCTGTTGACGAAGAGGAAGTTGTCTTTATCGTAGGTCGCGCTCAGATTCAGGTTGGCTCCGAAGGTGAAGTTGTTGACCGAGCCTGAACCGCCGCGCAGATAGCCGGTGTTTACCAGCGAAAAGTTGCCTGAAACCGATGCCTTGAAGGACCAGTTGTTCAGGTATTTGTGTTCGTCAGGTTCACTGTAGACCTCGCCGCCGCCTACGACCGCGAGCGTGTTCTCTTCGTAGATGATGACCACCTGGCTGAAGTCGCCCGGTCTTGTGTGAACGGTGACGAAATTCTGAAAGGAGTTGGGCGATTCGCCGCGTTTCGCGATACGGTAGAGCGCGGGTTTGAGGATCCATATCTGGTGCTTTTCACCGCGGAGGGTGTCGGCGCCTGTACCCGATGCGATCTGGATCTTGGTCTCCTCGTCCATTATCGAGTAGCTTTCACGGATATCGTTGTTGTTCGGGTCGATCGTGCGGACCGAAAGCGCCGACCATGTCGGTTTTACGACGCTTACCCGTTCTTTTTCGACGGCGACGTCGATCTTCATCTGAAAGTTTATCGGACCCGAGCCGATAAAGAGCGTGTATTCTCCGGGCTCGAGCAGGACGCGCTTGCCGGGTTCGGCGTTTTTGACGAAGACGCCTTTCCTGAAAATCGAATATTCGGGCTCGTTCGGCTGATCGGTGAGCGCAGGGACGAAAAGGGCGCCCGTCTCCATCTGCATGAGTGTCAGATCTTCGTTGAGCTGTTCAAGGATCTTAGGATCGTCTACCTGGGTCGAATCGATGTAGGTCGGATCAGCAGCATGAAGAAAACCGGCTGCCGCTATGAAAAAAACGGAAATCAGGCAACCGATCTTCTTGAAAACCATCGCAGTACCCCATGCCAGCTGCTAATCTTCCTCTTCGGGAATCGAAGCGTAGATCTTTTCGATGAACTGCTCTATCTGCGAGTCGATTATCTCACCCATCGCACGGACGACGTAGACCGGTTCCATGCCTGCGACCTCTTTGCGCTCCTCAAAGCTGTGGGCGACGATAACGGTATTGGTGTCGTAGTCTCTGAGCTCGAAGGTGATGCCCACTCTCGCATAGCGCTTTTCGCCGCTTATGATCTCGTCGAGAGCTGTCAGACGGCCTGTTATGACGTACTTCGGACGCTTGTCCATCGCGACGATCACCTCGGAGAACATATTCTTCTTGGCGAGGTGGTTGGCGACGATGTCCGTCAGCATGTCGGCTGGTCTCGAAGCCCAGAAGTGGGTGTTGTAGTAGAACATCTCCTCGAAGGATTTGCGGTAGACGAGGTTGTGGCGGCGGTAGATCTTGTCCTCTTCGAACGATTTGATCCTGACCGTTGCCGGTATCGTCCTCGCGGTGCCCTCCTTCGGGCTGTAGTAGATCTGGTAGTAATGTTTGACTGGTGCCTTCGAGAAGAGCGAGCAGGAGACGATAAAAAGTGATGCCAGAGTTATCAGGATTACTGCTGTTGTCTTTCTCATTTCTCATCTCCCTTAGCTTCGGAATTGCCGAACAGAGCCGACGGATTTTCCATTATGATGCGGGTGAACTCGCTGAAATTGCTCATGCCGTCGGAGAGTTCGTCAAGCGACTTGTCAATCTTTTCGCCGTTCCTTTCGAAGAGCAGCTCGATCGTGTCAACGGTCTTTTTGGTCGATTCGACCAGGTCGAAAACCTTCGCGATCTTTTCATCGACCTGAGCGTTTTTGTAGTCGTCGTTGAATTTCGTGACGATCTCTTCGATCGTTGCAAGCGTTTTGGAGAGCGAGCCATCCTTGTCGGTTATCGCCTTCACGTTGGAAGTTATGTCGCGGATATCGCGGATGATCATCGAAATTTCGTTTTTGTTCGCGCCGAGGACGGAGTTCAGTGAAGCGGTGATCCCGCTTACATTCTTGACAATGCTTTCGACATCATCCTTGTTTACGCCCTTGAGGTCTTCGTTCAGCTGGTTTAGGATCTCTTCGAGCTTTTCTGCGATAACGGTCGCCTTGCCGGTTATCTCGTCCCAGCCGCTTTTTTCAGCAGGTATTTCGCCGCCGACAGGGATGTTTTCTCCCTGACCGCCGCCCTTGAGCTCGAGGTATTTCAGACCTGTTATGCCGATCGTACCGAGCTGCGCCTTGGTCCCGCCTTTGATCGGAACGCCCGGTTTGAGGCAGAAGCCGACGTGAACGACAGCCGTATTATCCTGATCGACAGTGATTTCGGAGACCGTACCGATGTTCATGCCCTGAAATTTGACGGACGAACCTTCGGTGAGCCCTGCGACTGAGATGTTTTCAAAGCTTGTGAAGTAACAGTCCTCGCGCTTCAGGAGCCTGTTGCCGATAAGTACGGCTACAAGCAGGAGCATGATTCCTATACCGAAAAGAAAAAAGTAGGCGACGCGCCGTTTTTGAGCTTTTGTAATCTGCATGACCCAACTCTTAAAGTTAGAAAACGGGGGATTTTAGGACAAAAAGCCGTCAAGTCAAATTGTATAACAATAAAGAATTTAGCGTTTTCGACGTGAAAAAACGTGCATTTTCGTTTTTTTTGTGCATTAAATCCGCCCGTTATTTTTTTTATTTTTTTTTCAGGAGGGCTGAAATGCCGAAAAAGTATGTCTATTTCTTCGGTCCGGAGGGGGCTGAAGGCAATGCTTCGATGAAAGAGATCCTCGGCGGAAAGGGAGCGAACCTTGCCGAGATGTGCAACATGAATCTTCCGGTCCCGGCCGGCTTCACGATTTCAACAGAAATGTGCACCGTCTACTATAAAAACGACAGAAACTATCCGCCCGAGCTCCGCGAGCAGGTTCTTGAAAACCTTGCCAAAATCGAGGGCGTTATGTGCAAAAAGTTCGGAGATCCGGCAAATCCGCTCCTTCTTTCAGTCAGAAGCGGTGCGAGAGTTTCGATGCCCGGCATGATGGACACCGTCCT
>JAGAAT010000042.1 GCA_017615095.1 bacterium | reverse complement strand
AGACTCTTGAGTGGCTTGAAAACGATTCAAACTATGAATACGCAGCAGTTTTCGGTCATTTTACACCGACAGGCGAAACGCACTCTTCAGAAACAGGAAGAGAACTACTGAAAATCCTGACCAATAAAAACTATCCGCCGGTCTATTTTTCGGCTCAAGACCGGCAGGACTCTGTTTCTGTGTTCGATCCTGGAAGCGAACTAGTTGAAAACAGCGGGATCTTTGCAAATCAAAAGATGGAATTCGTCTCCACGGCGCCTCTCTCCGGAAGAGGAAAAGGCTATCTGGGTTTCATAAAAGTCGAAGTTTTAAGTGTAGAAAATTCGAATGCCGAATTTTTATACAACGATGTTTCATACAACTACACATGCGGCAGATACGAAAACTGTCAGCCTGACGATCCTGAGAAACGAGGTATGCAGTCTGTTCCGGCGGGAAATATGTGGGTAAAATATTCGTGGGAAAGCGAATCTGGCGAAAAAGAATCGCTCTTTAGCGGAGGAGACGGATCATCCGAAAGCGTAACCGCCGAAATCGTGAACTGGCTGCCGACAGACGAGGAAGTGACGCTGCGCTTCATTATGCCCGCTGCAAAATACGGATATAAACTCGACAACGCGAATTTCACATTTGCCGATGCAGTCGCTTCAAGCGACCTTTCTACCGTATTTTTAACCGTTAAGGGAAAAATCCCGGCCGGAAGCGCTCTTGATGACTTCTATAATAAAAATTTCACGAAATTCACCGATTATGTGACGATTTCACCGTCAAATGCAAGAGAAATTCCGACTCCTCTTGTGGATTTTCCTGAAAAAATAGATGTCGCAGAAATGATGGTGCACAATTTATGGGTCAGAAATGCTTTTAAATTTTCATCACTGATCTGGCAGGTAAAAATCCAATATATGAACTCAGATCCGCAAATCTTTGATTTTGCCGGCGGAGAAGAGATCGAACTGGATGATATCGTACAGAAAACATTCTCACACAATTACTATCTCAGATACACGACCCCCGACGGGATCTCGGGAAAACTCGGATTCACTATAGAGATCGAAGAAAATTACGACAACGGCTGCTGTGACAGGGACGATGACGATCACGGGACTGACACTGGTCCCGGCGATCACGATTCAAATGACAGCGGTTCCGACTCTGATTCCGCCGATACCGGCGGCAGTGGACCGACAGACGGCGCAGCTACTCCTGCTGAAAACAAAGAAAGCAAATCCGGCGGCTGTTCGCTGCTGTTTGTTTAAAACTGTAAACTTTCTTTATATTATAAATAAGGTAAAATCAGCGGATATTTTTTATTCCCTGGAGGAGAAGTGGGCAGATCTTCAAGAATCGACTTTGTCGGAGCCTTTGAAAAGGGCTGGACGTTTTACAAAGGAAATTTCAAAAAACTTGTGATTTGGGGAGCGTTTCTGGCTTCGCCCCTGCTGTTTTTCGCCATGAATCTGACAGCCGGATTCATCACGACCTTCGTGCTTGAGGGCTTTTTCATGGTCCTTCTGGCAAACGCGATCGTCCATGCGGTCAGCGGCACACCGACCGATATCCTCAATCCGCGGGTATTCACCTTTTTCGCGAAGAACGGCGTCCTGCTTTCGGTGATCATGCTGCCGCTGCTGACCCTTGCAAGCGTGATCCTCGTCGTTCCGGCAGTCCTGCTCTTCAGCGCATTCATGTTCTCGTTTTTCCTTATCGCCGAAAAACGCTCCTCGTCGGTAGATTCGATGATGCTGAGTATGCAGATGACTAAAGGGAGCAGATTCCCGCTATTCCTTTTTTCGGCGGTGTTTTTCTTTGCGATAATACTCTGCTCCGTCTCTCTCGGTCTGCTTCCGCCGCTCGGTTTCGTGCTTTTCAGCGGCGTGCTCCCTTACCTTTTTTGCGTGATTTACCAATTTTACCGTGATTTGGAGAACAAATGACAGACTTTACGATCGACCTTACGGTATTTCAGCTTCTGAACATTTACAAAAAACGAAAAGTGCTTGATTTCTTTGCAGAACCGCTTTTCGGCGACGCATCGGGACGCGCCTACTACCGGGTCACCTTCGAGGGGGAAACGGCGGTTATGATGAAGGTCGCGGATGTAAAACCGGGCGAATTCGGCCGCGGCGACTCCTTCAACGACTTCATAGCGATAGACAACTTCCTCCGGGACAACGGGATAAAGGTCCCGAAGATCTACGCAGTCATCCCGGAGCTGAAGGCGATGCTCCTTGAGGATCTCGGCGATACGACGCTCTTTAAGATGATCGAAGACGACCGAAAAAACAAGGTCCACTACGTCAAAGAGGCTGTCGGGCTGCTTGCCGATACGCAGACGAAGATCTACTCCAGGACTGATTTCAACACTCCGGCGGACAAAAGAAAGTTCGGCAAAGCCCTCTTCATGGAGGAGTTCTACCACTTCTACGAGTACATGATCGCGAAAAGGGTCTACGACGTGCCATACACCAACCTCTGGCCCAAGCTGGAAAAGCACTTCACAAGGATCTCTAACGAGCTTGCAAGGCTGCCCTACTGCTTCTCGCACCGCGATTTCCAGTCTAAAAACATCATGCAGAAGGACGGGGAATTTTATCTCATCGACTTCCAGGATGCGCTGATGGCGCCTATAGTCTACGACGCCGTTTCGCTGCTCCGCGACTCATACATCGAACTGAAACCGGACGAGCTCGACTCGCTCCTGCGCCACCTCTGGAGCATCGACAGGCCGATGCACGAATTTTTCAACGACTACGAAGAGTTCGAACACGCATTCTACCTCCAGACGCTTCAGCGCAAGATGAAGGATGCCGGCAGGTTCGTCTACCTGAACCAGGTCAAAAACAAGGAGTGGTTCGTCCCCTTCATCCTGCCAACTCTCGGATATGTCCGCGATGCGCTCGCAAAACTTGAAGAGAACAAGATCCTCGATCTTCTGGCTCCCTTCATTCCGGAATTCCGCGCAGGGAGGAGAGAAAATTGAAAGCACTGATCCTGGCAGCAGGTTTCGGAACAAGGATGGCTCCGATAACCGACACGATCCCAAAACCTCTGATCCCGGTGCTGAACCGTCCGGTCATCGAGTACAACATCTACTTTTTAAAGTCGTTCGGAGTCAGCGAGATCTACATAAACCTTCACTACAACGGTGAAAAAATCGCCAAAGAGATCGGGAACGGCAGCAAATACGGCGTAAAAATCAAATATTTGAGAGAGCCCGACATCCTCGGGACCGGCGGAGCGATCGCCTCGATGGAACCCTTCATCGACGGCAAGCCCTTCATCGTGATCAACTCCGACACCATCTCCGATTTCAACCTTGACAAGATGATCGAGGAGCACAACAAATCCGAAAATCTGGCGACTCTCGGTCTGATCCCGGCAACGCCGAAGGACAAACGCGCAGTGATAAGAGCCGAAGGCGACAAAATCGTAAGGATGATAAACGAATCCTTCTACCCAGAGCTCCCCGAAGGCAACGCAGTCTTTACCGGAGTCCACATAATAAGCCCTCAGATACTTGAATTTATTCCCAAAAACATGTTCGTTTCGATCACGAGCTACGTCTACCAGAGGGCAATAAAATCCCGCAGGAGGCTCGGAGCCTTCTACATCAAAGGCAACTGGTGGGATATGGGGACGCCGGACGGATACCTCGACTGCACCTTCTCGCTCTTCAAGACGCTTCCGCTGAAAAACTACAAGGATTTCGATGTTTTCGGCAAAGAGTATGTCCACACGCCGTACAAAAACAAAGAGAACGAAGATCCTGAGACCTTCGCCGAATCGTTCGTCGCACTCGGAAACAACTCCGACTTCCCGCTGATCGACCAGCTGCCGCCGATCGTCGTCGGCAACAACTGCGAGATCAAGGTCGCGAAGGGCGGTGCGAACAGGACCGGAGTCAACCGGATAGGTCCGAACCTCATCATCGGCGACAACGTAAAACTCGATATCAAACTCGACGGCAAACACAGCCTCAGCAACGCTGTTTACCTGCCTGAAGCCGACGGGACCCGCGTGATCTACGGCAAAAACGGAAGGATCTACTACTAAAATGGAAAAATCGGCCTTCATCTTCCCCGGTCAGGGTGCACAGTGCGTCGGAATGGCGTGCGACTTTGCCGAAAATTTCAAAGAATCGCGCCTCGTCTTCGAGGAGGCCGGCGAAACGCTCGGGACCGACATGCTCAGGCTGATCAGAGACGGCTCGGAAGAGGATCTCCGGCAGACAGAGGTCACCCAGCCGGCAGTTCTGACGGCGTGCGTGGCGACACTCGCGGCAATGAGGGCACGCGGATTCGGATGCAGCTGCGCAGCAGGCTTGAGTCTGGGTGAATACGCAGCCCTTGTCGCAGCCGGCTCGATCGGTTTTTCAAAGGCTCTGCTCGCCGTCCGTGAACGTGCGAAAATCATGCAGACAGCCGTTCCCGAAGGTGAAGGGGCAATGATCTCCGTCATCGGCGTAGGATTCGAACAAATATCGGAATTTATTAAAGAGAACTACGATGCCCGACTTGTCGGGATCGCGAATTACAACTCGCCCGAACAGATAGTCCTCTCCGGTGAAGCAAAGGCGACTGAAGCCGCCGCCGCAGCGATAACTAAGCATTGGCACTCGAAAACCGTAAAGCTACCGGTAAGCGCCCCGTTCCACTCGGGACTTCTTCTCGATGCGTCGGAAAAGTTCAGGCCGGTCGTTGAAAATTCAGGTATCAGGATGCCTGGATTCGACGTATATTCGAACGTGACTGCCGAAATTTACAACTCCGCAGATGAAATCAAAACGAACCTCATCAGGCAGTTCTACAGCACCGTCCTCTGGGCACCGACCGCTGAAAAAATGGTAAAATCAGGTGTTGTGAACTTTTACGAACTGGGTCCAGGCCACTCGCTTTCCGCCTTCGTCAAACGCGTGGCGAACTCGCTCCACACACAGGTTTCCACCAGGAATATCGAAAACGTCAGCGCACTTGATTCGCTGAACAGTTGAAACCGCCGGCAGCCGAGCCCGTCAGTACAATACAAAAACTTGCCTCAAACTACTTAAATCCTATCATTATATGTTGTTCAACTTTTGATGGACAGGATTTTGTTAGATCGTATAAATAAAAGAGATTGCGGTAAGTCCTGATTGCACGCTCTATCGCAAGTTCCGGATCGGATGCTTCGTCAATAATCACCCCCCCCGACTTTTGAAAGCCAGAGTTTGAAAGGTTCCGCTTTTTTGCTTGGAATAGACTGAATAAGCCTTAGAATCTGCTCAACATCACCGACATCTGTCAGACGCATTTTGCCGTCTGCCGCAGGAATT
>JAGAAT010000041.1 GCA_017615095.1 bacterium | reverse complement strand
CGGTCGGTTCGATTTTCAAGCTTATTTCGGCTGTCTATTATCTTGACGACGCTGTTATCTACAAAAAGATCGATGCTCAGGACGAGCTCGCCAAACAGCAGATCAAGATTTATGATGCTGCCGTTATTCCCGGTCCGCATCACCTTTCCGTTTACTACATTTTCCGCGGCGCAGGTTTCGGATTCTTCTCCTACATGAAGGGTTATTCTTACCAGCTTAAATCCGGCTACTCTTTCAGCGTTGACGAAGGAAATCTGGTCGAAATCGTCGCTTCGCCGATGGACAACGGTGCAACATTCAATATTGACGACAGGCTTTATGTCTCATTCACGATGAGCAGAAAGATGTTTGAAAGCACTAACGAGATGGAAAATAAATAGTATAGGAAGTTGCTATGAAATATTCGTTACTCTGGCTTCTGCTGCTGGTTTCGTTACCTCTTGCAGCCGATAGTGTCAATGTCACGGAGGAGTTGAATTCCGTTCAGCAGTCTCTGCGTGATATTGATGAAGCCTGCACGGCAAATTCTGCCAAGTATAACTCCAAACTCTCACTGGCTGAGACGGAAAGATCGGTCAAGGAGAAGATGGACAAGGGAAACTTCTACTTCGGAAGAGGTGATTACATAACTTCGTCCAACATCTTTTACTCGATTTTTGTTTCATACGAGAAAAAGGATCAGATTTGGGACGAGTCGGTCTACAAGCTTGCCGAATCGCTCTTCAGAGCAGGGAATTTCGTCTCGGCAAGCCGTTACTTCGAGATGCTCATCCCGGCGGCGACTGACTCCAGATACAAGCACGAGAGCCTCAAGGGCTTGATTATGTCGGCTTATCTGCTCGGTCGTTACGAACTGGTCAAAGGTTATTACAACAAGTTCCTTGAGATCGGCTTCGACGCATCCAGAGATCCCGAGTTGCTTTATTTCCTCGGCAAAAGTCTCTACATCGACGGACACTATGCCGATTCAACGAATGTTCTGAACATGGTGCCGAATGAGTCGAGATTCTATCCTCAGTCACGTTATCTGCTCGGTGCAAACGCTATCAAGCTCGGCAACCTCGAGGAAGCGGTGAATTTTTTTGACGGCAACGTCACTCTTTCGGATCCGGACAAAAAATACTTCGAGTTCGGCAAGGTCCATGACCTTTCGATCATTGCTGCGGCAAGGGTCCTGCTCGAGATGAACGAGGTCGAAAGGTCGATCCAGTACTACATCATGGTCGATAAAAATTCGCCCTATTTCGCCGATTCATTTTTCGAACTCGGCTGGGCGTACACTAAAAACGAGCAGTACGACCGTGCGATCGAAACTCTACGGCTTATCAAGTACCTCGCTCCGAATTCGCTTCTTTCTATGAAGGCTGAGGCGCTTGAGGGTTCGCTTCTTATCAAGATGAGAAGATACGGCGATGCGATGGTCCACTTCAATACGGTGATCAACAAGTATTCGGAGATCCAGAAGGAGCTTTCTCCGTCGAAAAACAGTTCGACTTTCGTGAAGAACAGCACATCCGGTACGGTCGCCGATTCGCTTCTGCCCTATTCTCCGATAATTCAGTCGCTTTTGAAGGACAATAGAAACTTTTCATCGTCCATCAAGCTGAACGAGCAGATCGTTGAGCTCGAGAAGGAGATTTACGAGATCAATATCCTCGATGAGAAGATCAACTCCTTCCTGAATAACGAGAATATCGCTTCAGTCTACTCGCCGCTCAAGGCGGGGTTCGACTCGGCGCTGTTCCTTTCAAGCAGGATCGCGACGCTTAAAAACAAGCTTATGGATCTTCGCAAAACGCTGGCGTGGAAGGATCTCAACGATCAGCAGAGAAAGGAGTTCGAGGAGCTCGAGGTCCAGAGGCAGAAGCTGGTCGAAGAGCTAGAGTTCATCCAGATGAATCCGAACCATGCCAGTGACGAGGAGCCGTCGGCTATCGTCGGTAAGTTCGTCGCTCTCGAGGGCGAGCTCGTCCGCGCACAAATGCAGACGAAGGCTCTTTCTGAAGAGCTTGAGGCGATAATCTCGATGAATGTCGCGATCAAAAAGATCCCCGAGAAGTATTCGCAGAAGTTTTTCAGCCGCGTTCACGAAGAGAGGGACGAAATCAAAGAGATCTCTGACGCTCTTGCGGAATCGCGCACTGAGATCAGCAATATGAAAAACAAGCTTCTGGTCGGCGGTGCGTTGGTTGAACGCGAGCTGGCTCTTCATGTCGCGCTCGGCGAGGTCATCGACAAGCAGAACGCGCTTTTGGGCGACAACAGCGCAAGGGCTGATTACGCACGGATCTCCGACCTGCTCAGACAGGCGAAGATGATCGAAGCAAGGCTTTCAGAATTTTCTGCGTATCTAAACAGTGTTGGCAGGGATGTGGTCGCACAGGTCCGCGTCGCTCACGAAAAGGAGCGTGCGAATCTTGAGAGCTACAAGAGCGAGCTTCTTGTGATGAAAAAGGAGATCGAGGATATTGCGATAATTACGATGAACTCGGATTTCAGCCTCATAAAAAGCACTTTCGAGGATGTTATGCTCGAGGCGAATCTCGGTCTTATCGATGTCGCTTGGGAGAAAAAGGATGAAAGCTCCGATGAAATAATGTCTCTCAGGACTCAGAGGGCTCAGGAAATTCAACAACTTTATCTGAATGCAGACGGTGACTAGACTTATGAGACATTTTATTTTTACATTAATAGCACTTCTTGCCGTTCCGATAGCTGCTCAGGATGCGGCTGCGCAGGCTCAGACACCGGCCGAGGGAGAGCAGCCTGCAAAGCAGGAGGCTTCCGAAATAGAAAAGGCTTCGGCTTCGGGAGAGCAGGTCGTTGTTGACAGGGAGCTCTTTGAAAAGGGCTACTACGAACGCGAGGTCTTCAACTATCAGAACCACATCAAGGATTATCAGAAGGAGCTCAGGGCTCTTATCAACAAGAATCTCGACGAGAAAAAACGTTCGATAGAGAGCAAGTACGCATCGGCGATCGAGCGTGAAGAGCTCAGAGAGGCTCAGAGCCGTATCGACGCGATCGCACTTTTTGAAACCTTCCTTTCGAAGTATCCGAACAATCCGAAATACTCTGCCAGCGCACTTTACAGACTGGCGGAGCTTTACTACGAAAATTCGATGCTCGAATACAACCGCAGAACGGCTGATTACGAACGCGATATGGCCCGCTTCGAAAACCATGAGATCAGTGTCGAGCCGACAATGCCTCAGGTCGATTTTTCGAGGTCGATCAATCTCTACAACGAATTGATCAAGAAATTCCCGGATTACACCTACATCGGAGTCGCTCACTACATGCTGGGCTACTGCTACTACGAGATCGGTGAAGAGGATCTGGCCGTCAAAGAGTGGCTCGTCCTTCTTGAAAAAGTCTATCCGACGATCAACTATCCGGAGCTTTACCTCCGTCTCGGCGACTACTATTTCTCGACCAACGATCTTAAGTCAGCCGAAAAATATTACGAAATCGGCATGAAGTATCGCGATAGTGATTTCTTCGATAAAAACCTCTACAAACTTGCATGGACCTACTATCGTCAGAGCCGTCTGGACGATGCCGTCAAGGCGTTTACCGACCTGCTTTTCTTCTCCGACGAGATGAAAAACAAGGGGCTCGACAGAGGTCAGGATCTCAGGAAAGAGGCGATTCAGTACATCGCGATCAGCTTTGCGGATGACGATTGGGGCAATGCCGACAAGGCAATGAACTATTTTTCCGGCATCGATGCGAAGGAGACCTTCGAGCGCGATGTCATGACGCAGCTTGCCAAGTACTTCGTTGAAAACAACAAGTACGTCGAAGCTGAAAAGATTTACAGATACATTCTCGGGCGTCACCCGTACTGCGAGGAGGCTCCGAGGATCCACCACAGCTTGATACAGCTCTGCAACAGGGCGAGAGAGTTCGACAAGGCTTCGCAGGAGACGGAGATCTTTGCCAAGCTTTACGATTCGTCCGCTGAGTGGGCCAGGATCAACCGCGGAAACGCAACGGTCGTCCGTGAGGCTGCGGATCTGGCGAAGGTCGCTCTGCTCGACACAGCAGCTTTCCACCATCGTCAGGCGCAGATCCTCAAGGAAAAGGGGCAGCAGGATGAGGCAGTCGCTGAGTACCGCACGGCTTCCGGACTTTATGAGGATTATCTCAAAAAGTTCCCGTACACCTCCGAAAGCTACGATATCACTTACAGCTACGCCGATACGCTCTACTATGCCGGCGATATCAGGGCTGCGGTAGTTGCATACGAGCGTGTCCGTGACGACAAGAACCAGGATAAGTACAGGGACGATGCCGCATTCCAGGTATTTTTCTGCTACAACACCCTTTGGGAAGAGTCTGCGGACAAGCAGATCCCTGCGGCAGAAAAACTCGGCAAGCCGCTTACCACGCTTGAATCAAAACTTGTCGAATCCAGTGACACCTACTTCGTGCTTGCAAAGGAGGTCGAGGATAAGCCTGTTGTAGCCTACAACGTAGCGAGGATCTACTACGACCACGGTTTCTACGATGAGGCTGAAAAAAGATACCTGCGTATCATCAGCGAATTCCCTGAGAGTCAGCCTGCGGTAATGGCGGCGAAGGACATCATCGCTGCGTATATCGACAAACAGGATTGGGTTAATGTCGCTAAGTGGTCGAAAATATTGACTGAAAGACTTGCGGATAAGGAAAAGGTCGACAGAAAGATCAAGACGGAATTCGCGACTTACCGTTCAAGCGCTCTCTTCAAGTATGCTCAGCAGCTCGAGGAGGAGAAAAAGCACGTTGAAGCTGCGACCGAATACCTCCGCATGGTCGAGGAGAACCCCTACACGCCAGATGCAGACAAGGCGATCTACAACGCAGCCGTCAACTACCAGCGTGCAACGATGTTCGAGTCGGCTTTGAAGCTGCACGAGAGGATCTATACCGAATATCCGAACTCAGAGCTCGCGCCGCAGTCGCTTTATCTCGTCGCCTACAACGCCGAGATGAGCTACGACCACGAAAAGGCCATCAACGCTTACAAACAGCTCTACGACAAATATCCGACCTACAAGGAGAAGTCGAACGCGGTTTTCAACGCCGGTTTCCTTCTGGAAAAGCTTCAGCGCTACAAAGAGGCAGCTGTCTATTACAGGCTCTACTACTCAGAGGAACGCAGTAAGATCGAGGGTAAAGAGGCGATGTACGATGCCGGCAGGATGTACCAGAAGGCCGAGGACTGGAAGGGCGCGATCAAGAACTACGAGGGCTTTATTGCTACGTTCAGGAGCGATCCAGAGGTTTCGCACCTGGTTGCGAGAGCTTACTACCAGATCGCGAAGATTTATGAGGACAAGCTCAACAACTGGAAGGCAGCCAAGAAGACCTACAGCGATATTCTGACCTATTTGAACGAGAAGAAGGTTACCTCCGACGAGTCCCTGCTTTATGCGGCAGAGGCGAAGTTCAAGCTTCTCGATGACGATTTCGATGCCTATCTCAAGCTGAAGATCAACGGCAAGAACGACAAGCAGCTTTCGGAAAACCTCAAAAAGAAGGTCGCTACCATGAAGGAGCTCGAGTCAAAATACAACGAAGTTTCGAAGTTCCAGGTGTTCGAGTGGACGATGGCGACGATGTACCGGATCGGCTATCTCTATCAGAGTTTCTCGGATGCACTTTTCGAGGCGGAACCGCCGGCAGGATTGACGGACGAGGAGCAGGAGATCTACACAGACATGCTTCGTCAGCAGGCAGAACCGATCGAGGAGCAGGCGGTATCGTATTACTCGAAGGCTCTTGAAAAGGCGAGAGAGGATAAGGTCTTCAACAAATGGACTCAGCTGATTACCGAAAAGCTTTCGGTTATGCGTCCTGCCGAGTACAAGGTCGGCAAAACACCGATGTTCTCGACGGACGACAAGCTGAATTCCGGCTACATGCCTGTTCCTACGCTCGATAAGGCGGAGAAGAAGGTTTACAAGAAGGCCGGTCTCGGCAACGAGAAGCAGGAATCTGCGCCTGCAAACGGAGAGGCGGCGCCGGAAAAGAGTGAGGCGGAGGGTGAAAATGAAAAATCTGAATAGTCTTATATTCGCCGTTTTGGTTGTTTTTCTCGCCTCGTGCGGAACCGCGCAAAAGGAGGCTGAACAGCCGAAGCCTGAGCAGAATGCGGTCGAGCAGGAGAATGCTCCGCAGGCTGGTGCGGAAGAGGAGGCCGCGCCTCAGCAGACTGTTTCTGAGGAGACTCCGAAAGCTCCGGAAGAGCCTGCAAACTACGACGGTTTGAGGTACATCGGTCCGTCGATTACGGATTTTGTAGACGGTTGGCAGAAGTACGCTTCCGAAGGTTGCGAAGCTGCGAACAGATCGTGGACAGCCGCATTTGAAAAGGATCCGAAGAATGCTCAGATCGCCTTCAACATCGCTGTCTGCTACGCGAGATTGAAAAAAGTCGATGAAAGCCGTGCTTGGTACGAAAAGGCATATTCGCTTGATCCGTCATTCACGAAGCCTCTTTACAACCTTGCGCTTTCTTACGGCGACGATATCAAAAACCAGCAGTCCCGTCTTCTTGAGCTGGTAAACAAAACCGATGATGTGGTAGAGAAGAACAACTTTATCGCCTGGGTTTACCTTCAGGTCGGCAATCTGCCTGAAGCTGAAAAACATGCAAAGATGGTTTTGAAGGAGGACGAGCAGAACTCGGAGGCCGTTATTTCGCTTGCGACGTCATACTTCCACAAGGGGATGTACGAGCTCGCAGCTTCGGCTCTTGACACCGCTGAACAGTGGGATCCGGACAACTTCCGTCTTCACAGGATTTACGGCTTCCTGCTTTACAAAATGGAAGATACCAAGGGTGCGCAGTCGCATCTTTTGAAAGCCGTCAAAAACAACCCCGATTTGCCGGAAGTCCGCAATATCCTCGCGGTCCTGGCTATGAAAATCGAGGATTTCGCAACAGCGAAGGAACAGCTTGAACAGGCGCTCCGCATCAACAGCGGGTTCCTTTCCGCAAAGTTGAATCTTGCGCTCGCCTACAAAGGGCTGGAAGAGTACAAAAAATCGGATGAGATCCTGACCGAGCTCGAAGCGGTAGAGAACCTGCCTGACGACCTGAAGAGGGGCGTTCTCTTCAACAAGGGGCTTTTGCATCTCGATGCAGATGTCGAAGGTAAACAGGATCCGAACCACTTCGTTGTCGCTGTCAACTACTTCAACAACTACCTTAAGCTGATCGCAAAGGATAAAAACTACAAAGCGGAGAAGGCTCTCGTCGACGGCTATATCAAGGAGGCCGGAGTAGAGAAGAAAAAACTCGAGTTTGCACTGGCTGCAAAAGCTAAGGCAGAAAAAAAGAGAAAGGCTCAGGAGGAGGAGGCAAGACTCTACAAGGAGCACAAAGAGGCTGCATTCAAGGCCGCAGAAGAGGCGAACACAGTCGAAGCCTGGGAAAAATTCGTCGCAGAATATCCGTCAACCGGAGATGACGATGAGCTTGGCAACGCTGCAAAAAGCCGGCTTGACGCCATGAAGCCTGCCGAACCTGCTCCTCTGGAAGGACAACCGGAAGAGACACAACCTTCGGAACCCGCTTCGGAAGAGGCTCAGCCGGCAGAACAAACTTCAGAACCTGCACCGGAAGAGGCTCAGCCTGTAGAACAACCTTCGGAACCCGCTCCGGCGGAGGCACAGCCTGAAGAGTCTGTCCCGTCAGAGCAACAGCCGGCTTCGGATGGTCAAAACGGTTAGTTTTTAGGTGTTGACGAATGTTTTGTAACAAAAAAATTGTTTTATTTGATTGCTTGCGTATATTGCCGCCATGTGTGATTTTATGATGAAAAAAATTGTTGTTGTTTTTGCGGTTTTCGTATGTGCTTTGGCGTTTCTTTTTCCCTCTTCCGTAGAGGCTCAGAGAAAGAAAACGATTGTTATTGAGGAGATAAAAATCGAAGGTACGATTCAAAAACCGGAGGTTATGACGTTTTTGTCAAGAGCGAGATTCACATACCGCTCTCTGGAGTTGAATGTTAGTTTTATTAATAGGGTTGAGGAAGTCATCTTGTCAGAAGATGCCTTCTAGTTTATTACTTTTTTAAATCGGAGGATTTTAAAAATGGAATGGTTCGCAAAATT
>JAGAAT010000040.1 GCA_017615095.1 bacterium | reverse complement strand
TCGGCGACATGGTAATCGTCGAAATGTCTGAAAAATCGGCGTTTCATGCAGTTTTCATCGTCTTTTTTGTTCCGTTCGTGATAATGGTCGCAGCGCTGTTTGCCGCCTTTTCGCTCAGCAACTCGGAGGTCATAGCGGCTGTTGCCCTGATTTCATCTCTGCCGCCCTATTTTCTGGCTTTGACACTTTTCCGCACATACTATAAAAAGAAATTTGTTTTCACGTGTCGAAAACTTTGATGGAGGAGATTTATGCAGGTGGTTGTTTATTCAGTTATTTGCCTTGGAGTCGTTGCAGCGCTCGCCGCTGTGATCCTCTATTTGGTCGCGAAAAAATTTAAGGTCGAGGAGGATCCGCGTATCGATCTCGTCACCGAGTGTCTTCCCGGCGCGAACTGCGGCGGATGCGGATATCCCGGCTGTCACGGTCTCGCCGAGGCGATGGTCAAGGCTTCGGCTACCGGTTCGATCGAAGGACTCGCCTGCCCTGCCGGCGGAGCAGAAGCATTGAAAAAAATCGGCGCTGTCCTGGGGCTCGAAGTCCAGGCGGCAGACCCGATGATCGCTGTTGTCAGATGCGGCGGGACTTATGATCTGGCTGCCCGCAAGGCTCAGTTCGACGGCCCCCGAAAGTGTTCGGTCGAGGCTGCGCTCTTCTCCGGTGAAAAGGGCTGTCCGTACGGCTGTTTAGGTCTCGGAGACTGCGTTGAAGTGTGCCGTTTCGGAGCACTTTCCATCGACAAAGAGACCGGGCTTCCCGTTGTTGACGAAAAGAAATGCACCGGCTGCGGAGCCTGTGCGAAGACCTGTCCGAGAAAGGTGATCGAGGTCAGACCTGTCGGAAGGAACAACCGCCGTGTATTCGTCGGCTGCAGAAGCATGGATAAGGGCGCCGTCGTAATGAAGATCTGCAAAGCTGCCTGCATCGGCTGCGGAAAATGCGCAAAGGAGTGCCCCGAGAAGGTCCAGGCAATAACGGTCGAAAACTTCCTCGCCTACATCAACCCGAAAAAGTGCATCGCCTGCGGAAAGTGCGCAGCAGCCTGCCCGACTCACGCTATCAAAACGACATTCGAACTCCCGAAACCGAAACCTGAAGAGCCCAAAGCCGAAAGCTGACAGAGTTTTTAGAACAAATCCTAAAGTATAAAATCCCTCATCAGCTGTTCTGCGGACCGCCCTGCTCCTCTTCCGAAGCGAGCTCCTCTTTGCAGTTTTCAGCCATGAAGTGAAGCCGGTTGAAGATGTTGGCTTCCGAAGTCCCGAGATCGAAGTCGAGGAAGAGAAGGTTCATCCTCGGGTAGAGCTTCTTGATCCGCTTTTCGAGCCCCTTCGAGATGATGTGGTTCGAGATGCAGCCGAAGGGCTGGAGGCTTATCACGTTGTTGATGTTGTGTTCCGCGAAGTCTCCGATTTCAGCCGGGATCAGCCAGCCTTCACCGAAGTTGCAGACAGGGTTGATCATCTGCTTCGCCATCTCCATATCGTGAAAATCATCAGAAAAATCACGGTAATACGGGAACGGACGGCACATTTCGTCGAACTCCTTCGCGATCTTTCTGACGTAGCGGTATCCGAGGTCGCTGAGGAAGAGCGGGAAGTTCTGCTTTTTAACGTTCTCCTCTCTGACAACGTGGTTGTTGACAAAGAAATTGCTGAAGAAGTTGAAAATCGACGGCATTGCCGGCTCGATCTGGTGGTCTATCAGCCACTTGACGACAAATTTGTTACCGAACGAGTTGTATTTCACGTAAATTTCGCCGACCACGCCGACTATCGGACGTTTCACATGGTCGATGATCGAATCGAACTCGGCAACAGCCTCTCTCAGGAGCGCCTTCAGCCCGCGCATGTTTTTCTGCTCTATGATCGGGATCGACCTCTGGACATACTTGTCCCTGAGTGCGCGTGCAGTTCCGGGTACCTTTTCGCGGACAGCCGACGCATAGTAGAGTTTCGCGATGCAGTCCGTGAAGTAAAGCGACGGAACGAGCACTCTGATCACACGGTGGAAGGAGAGCTTGAAGCCCGGCTGGAAGTTGCTCGTATCTCCGCCGAAGCCTATCGAAACGACGGGGATATCGGCATAGCCGGCTGTTATCATCGCCCTTTTTATAAGTTGCAGATAGTTGGAAGCTCTGCACTGACCGCCTGTCTGAGTTATCGCCACGGCAATTTCATTGCGGTCGTAATTCCCGCTCTGAAGCGCCTGAAGGATTGATCCTACAACGATCGTAGCCGGGTAGCAGACCTCGTTGTTCGCATATTTGAGACCGAGCTCGGCAGACTCCTGAGTCCCTGGCGGAAGGTTAACGACCTTGTAGCCCAGAAGCTTGAAAAGTGTCGGCACGAAATCGGAATAGTCGTCGGCAAAAAACGGTATGAGCAGGGTCCTGCGCCTGTCTTCGATATTGAAAACAGCGGTCTTTTCCGGCGGCAGATCCTTGCGAGCAGGCTCGCCGACCTTGAGGCTCTCGACGAGAGAACGGATCCTAAGCCTGAGGGAACCGATGTTGTTGACGTCGTCGATCTTCAAAATCGTCAGGTTTTTGCCCTTCCTGCCGAGGATCGCGTTGACCTCGTCCAGAATGAATGCGTCAGGACCGCAGCCGAACGATGTCAGCTCGACAAGCTGGATCGAGCTGTCGGAATTCGCTACGAAGTGCGCCGCCTTGAAGATCCTGTTCGGATAGGTCCACTGCGGAACGGCAAGAAGCTCGTCGTAAACCCCGTCTCCCGCCAGAGCCGCGACATTTTCTGTGACGACGTTGATCCCCATTTCGGAGATGCACTGCGAGATCTTGTGCTGGATCAGCGGATCAACGTGGTACGGTCTGCCGGCAAGAACGATCGTCAGACGCTTCTCCTTCCGGCTGAGCTCGAGGATCTCCTTCGCACGGTCGGCAAGCTGCCTGTGATAGTCGTCCTGCGCCTTGACAGCCGCGGCGATAGCCCTTTTGATCGTCCTGGAGTCTACTCCGAGCGATTTAAGGTAAGCCGTGCAGGATTTGTGCAGCAGGTCGCTGTCGTTGAAGGTGATGACCGGCGAATCGAATGGTATTCCGAACCTCTCCTTCGGTTCGATAGAGCTCATCAGGACGTCGGAATAGCCGGCGACGACAGGGCAGTTGTAGCTGTCTCTCGCCTTCCCGTCCTCCTTCTGCTCGTAGATGACGTAGGGATAAAAGATCCTGTCGACCTTCTTTCTGATGAGGTCGATCACATGACCGTGCATGAGCTTCGCCGGGAAGCAGATGTTATCCGCCATGATCGAGTGCACACCCCACTCGTAAAGCATACTGGATGAGGCTGCCGAGAGCTGCGGATAGATGTTGCACTCGTTGAAAAGCGCGTGCCAGAAGGGGTAATTTTCGTATATCCCGAGACCGCGCGGTATGCCGATGACCATCTTCGCGGACTCCTTCGGGACACTCTTCCGGTTGAGAAGCATAATGTACTTTTCGGCGTGCATATCGACGCCCTTCGTCTCGTTTTCGCTCTTGTTGGAGTAGACCTTCTCGCAGTTGTTGCCGGAGAAGAAGCGGCGGTTGTCCTGGAAGGTGAAGACCTTGACAGTGCAGTGGTTCTCGCAGCCTGGGCATATCTCGATGCTCGACTGGTAGTTCTTCGACTCGATCAGGCGCGAAAGCGGCACCGGCTTGTTGTTTTTGAGCTCCTTGAGGGCGTAAAGCGCCGCTCCGTAAGCTCCCATCAGCTCCGGGATATCCGAGAAACCGACCTTTTTGCCGGTCAGCTTCTCGAGGACTCTGACGATCGAGAGGTTCTTGAATGTCCCTCCCTGAACGACGACCTTGTCGCCGAGATCTTTCACATCCTTCAGCTTCAAAACCTTGAAGAGGCAGTTCTTGATGACCGAATATGAAAATCCGGCAGCGATATCGGGCACCTCGGCACCCTCGCCGAGAGACTGCTTGACTTTCGAGTTCATGAAGACCGTGCAGCGCGTTCCGAGGTCGCACGGATGCTTGGCGAGACATGACATCGCCGCGAACTTCGCGACCGGATAGTTCAGCATGTTCGCGAAATTTTCGATGAAGGAGCCGCAGCCCGAAGAGCACGCCTCGTTTATCTCGATCCGCTTGATGGCGCCGTTTTCGACGAAGATCGCCTTCATGTCCTGACCGCCGATATCGAGAATGAACGAAACATCGGGCGAGATCTGCCTTGCCGCCGTGAAGTGGGCGATAGTCTCGACGATCCCCCTGTCCATGTTGAAAGCGGTTTTCAGAAGGTTCTCGCCGTAGCCTGTCGAGACGCTCCCGATGATCTCGAGGTCCGTTCCGTGCTCCTCCGCCGTCCTGCGCAGGTTCTCCAAAGCCTCGATGAAGGTATTGAAGTTGTTGCCGCAGTTGTTGCGGTAGTCGCGGTAGATCATCCTCCCCTCTTCGTCGAGAAGAACGGTCTTTGTCGTAGTAGAACCGGAATCTACTCCGAGGAAGCAGCGGACTGTCTCACCGCGCTTCATTTCAGCCAGATTATTGAATTTACTCTGATTCTGTTCCCGCCATGTCTCAAGTTCCTCCTGGCTTTCAAAGAGTGCCGGCAGAGTCACGCCGGTAACTCCGGTATTTTTTTTCTGCTCGGCTTTCATCCTTGCAACGAGCTCGGAAAGCAGGTATTCACCCTTGCTCATCGTCTTAGCGAGCATTGCGCAGCCGCTTGCCGGAACAAGTTTCGCCTCTTCGGGAATGATGCAGTCCTCCTCCTTCAGGTTGAGGACTCGCAGGAAGCTCTTGTGCAGCTCCGGCAGAAACGCGAACGGAC
>JAGAAT010000039.1 GCA_017615095.1 bacterium | reverse complement strand
TGATTCTTCCGGGGTATCAGAAGGTTCTTCCGGGGTATCAGAAGGTTCTTCCGGGGTATCAGAAGGTTCTTCCGGGGTATCAGAAGGTTCTTCCGGGGTATCAGAAGGTTCTTCCGGGGTAACGGCAGGCTCTTCCGGGGTAACGGCAGGCTCTTCCGGGGTAACGGCAGGCTCTTCCGGGGTAACGGCAGGCTCTTCCGGGGTAACGGCAGGTTCTTCCGGGGTAACGGCAGACTCTTCTGCGGGCTTCGATCCACCCCGGTTCCGCCTCAAGACCGCACCTCCGAAAGCCAGAAGCGCAACGATAGCAAAGATCTTCAGGATCGAGAAAAAAATGTTCTGAAGCGGGCTCTCCCCGCCATCCTCTCCGGCTTTCCCGGATAGTGCCGGCTTTGCCAGAGCGCTGAATTTTGCAGAAGGTCCGGCCCCCTCCGCCAGAACGACGACTCCGCCGACAGTCGGGAACCAGATATCGCCGTTGCTGCGCATCAGGACCGCCGGCTGAACACCGCCCGTCGATTCGAGAGAGCGTATGCCGTCACGCGAGTCAAAGCGCGTGCACTCCAGTTTTTCCGCAGGATCAGATGCTGCACGCACCAAATCCGAAACAGAGAGCGTAAAGATCCCGTTGGTGCTCGTGAACCAGTATTTGTCGCCATGACGGAGGATCGCAAAAATCGTATCACTGCACAGACCACGCATGGAATCGAGTTGAACGTTTCCGTATTTTTTCGATACGAGCGTTATGCCGCGGCGCATCGTTCCGACCAGGATATCTCCGTCTTCACCGGCATATACCGAAAGCGGCTGAAGATCAGACAAGTTGCCGAAATCAGAGAATTTTTCTTCTTTATCAAACTTAATCAAACCGTTCGACGACGCAAAGAGGAGATCGCCGTCCGGAGTCTCTGAAATAGCCGAGATGTAACCTTCTCCGCTTGAAGCGACATTCCGCAGGAACTGCCATATCCCATCCTTGAAAAGATAGATCCCGCCGTTTCCCGTGCCTGCCCAGAGACGCTTCGCCGAATCACGGAAGATCACACTGACCAGCGGTATCCTGCCCCCCTTCGAATCGAGCTGAGGCTCTAAATCTGCCGGATTTTCCGGATCGAAACGGAAGAGCCCGTCGCTGGTCCCGACAAGTATTTTACCCGACTCCTCGAGCATCATCCCGCCGACTGCGACCTGATCCATGCCCTCCCGAAGCGGCTGGAACCTGCCCTCGCGGTAGCTGAAAAGCCCTCCGCCTCTGGTCCCGAGCCAGACTGTGCCGTCACGATCCTCCAGCATCGAGTAGACCGTGGGAACGGCAAGCCCGGCATCTCTCCCGAGCGTGACGAACTGAGTGCGGTAGCGGTGTGAAAGAGTGCTATCCGAAAGCTGCCAGAGCGACGACCCGTTCTCAAAAAAGACCTTGAAAAACGATGTCTGCCCGGGAATTGCACGCTCTTCGGTCTTTGCCCCCATACCGTTGACAATATTGACTTTTCCGTTCGAAACGACAGCAAATGTACCGTCATGGAAATCAAAATCACTGATGACCGCAGCCGGTTCAAGCGACGCAGCAGCTTCGCAGGTTTCACCTCTTATTTCATAAATCACGCCGTTTTCCGCCGCCAGGAAGAGCCTCCCGGATCTGCCTTTAGCCGCACTGAAAGCAACATCCAAAGCGCCGCATTTCCGGCTGAACACACCTGAGCTGTAAACAAAAAAGCGGCCGACGCGGTCGAGGATCCCGAGCGAATCTCCGAGTGCGTAAATCGCTTTGACTCCGCCGTTAGGGAAGAGCGCATAATCAGACAACTTATTTATTTTATTCGATTTTATCTCAAAAATCTCAGTGCCGTCAGTCGCAAAGAGGTGCGTTTCGGATATCGCCTCGACATCAAAAAAACCGCTCTGCGTCAAGATGTGCCCGATAGATCTCCCCTCATCTCTGACGACCGAAATACCGTTGTCGGTAGCGACGTAGACCGAGCCGCCGGATCCGGAAATATCGTTGATTTTATTGCTCTGGAGCCCGGGAAATTCGGAAAGTTTGAAGACCTTGACCTCCTCAGCGTCGATACGGTTGAGCCCTTCGATCGTTCCGACCCAGACGAGCCCGTCGGGATCCATGTAAAACGAGGTCAGATGGTCGTGCGAAAGCCCCTCCGCACTGCTCCAGCTCCTAGTAGCGAAATGTTGGAATTCATTGGATGAAAGTCCGCTTGCAGCCAGAACGGATTGCCAAAGTAACGGCAAAAGCAGCAAAAAAAGGACTTTTCCCGACATTACTTCTTTTCCAAAAACTTAGGTCTCAAAACAATGCAGATCGAAGGCAGAAGCACGATCGAGCCGATCAGACACACGCCGATACTCAGAACGATCAGGGTCCCGAAGTAGCGGATCGGCAGGAACGAGCTGAAAAGCAGGACAACAAAGCCTATCATAACGCTCAGCGCGTTGAAGATAATGCCTCTGCCGGTAGTCGAAAGGGTATGCGCGACCGCCTCACGAGGGTCTCCGTGCTTCGCGAATTCGATTTTGTAGCGCCACAGGAAGTGGATCGTGTAGTCGACACCGACGCCGATAACGATCGACGAGATCAGCGCTGTAGCGATATCGAGCGTTACACCGGTAAATCCCATGACACCGAACATCAGAACGAGCGAAACTCCGAGCGGGATGCCCGCCACAAGCCCGGCGACAACAGATTTGAAGAGGAGCATGACAAGGATCGAAACCGAGAAGAAAGACAAAATCAGCGAGATGACCTGACCGTCGATAACGCTGTCGATCAACTCCTTGAACATGACGCCGGAACCCGTGATTTCGGTGAAAAGCGGCTCGTCCTTGATAAGTTCCTGAGTCTCCAGAACTACCCTTTTGATAGTTTCGCTGCTCTCGCTGTTGAGCTGAACGATGATCTGAGCCTGCGTGAAATCGCTGTTCACAAGCTTCGAGACCTCGTCCGGATCCCCCATTTCGTTGTATTTCGAAAGGAAGAAATCGACGGTCGCCCTTGAATCCGGGATCGCTCCGAACCCCTTTTCGTCCGGCTGATAAGCACCCTTAGTGACAAGCTTGATGAGCTTTGCGATCGAAAGAGTGTTGCCGACGCTCGGATTCTGGGCGATCTTCTTTTCCAACTCGTCGATTTTCTTAAGGTTTACAGGGTCTTTGATGTCACCCTCGGCATTTACGCTTATGACCTGGGAACCTCCGAAATTATCGTTGATGAGCTGTGAGGCAAGCTGGACAGGATGACCTTTCGGGTAGTAGCTCGCAAGGTTGGAATCGACGATGATCCTTGGGATCCCGATCGCCATAGCGATCGTCAGGACAACGCTGAGAACCAGGAGCTGACGCGGATACTTTGCTATAAATTCCGCCAGTTTTTTCAGCATCTTTTCCATTTTCGGCCGGTTTTCCCGGTTGATCACCGGAGCAGAGACCTTCATCATCGAAAGCGTCGCCGGAATAAAGAAAATGCTCGCGAAGAGCGCAAACGAGATGCCTATCGAAGAGAGGATACCGAGCTGAGCAGCCGGAACGACGGTGTGCGTGATGAGGCAGAGCATACCGGCGATCGTGGTGACACCAGTCAGCAGGACAGGTATCGTGAGCTCGGAAAAGACCGTTTTTGCAAGTTCGACTGCGCTCTTTTTGCCGTCCGACACCATATTTTCAAGCTGGAAACGGCTGATGATGTGGATCCCGTAGCCGTTTGCGACCGCTATCAGGATGACAGGAAGGATGATCGTGACGACCGTCATCTTCCAGCCCATCAGAGGCACAAGTCCCATCGAAACGACGATCGACATAACGACGACTGTGAACGGCAGGATCACGCCGCGGATCTGCTTGAAGCTGACGAGAAGGATAAAGAACATTATGAGCAGCCCGAGCGGCATGAAGATCATCATATCCTTCGGGACATCCTTCGAAATGTGCTCCTTTACGACTGGAAGACCGCCCAGAGTGACCTTTCCGGGGCCTTCGATCTTGCTTACTGCTTCTCTAACTTTGTTAGTGATTTCAAGACCTTTTCCCTCGTTTTTCATTCTGACGATAACGGTCGTCGCGGTGAAGTCATCGTTTATCATGGTCCGCATGACCATGTCGTTTCCCTTCATCATCGTGCGGAGCTCCTCACGTTTTGCAAGCTCCTCAGGAGAGCCCTCTTTCGGCTTTTCGTCTTCGAACGGGTCGTCATCGACCATCGGCAGGGAGTTGACCTTTTCGATGCCGGGGATCCCCTTCAGAGAGGCGGCGATCGCGTTGACCTGATCGATGACCGACGGTTTCAGTATGTCATCTGACTCGACAACAACAAAAATTATCTCCATCCCGCCGAACTTCTCCTCGAGCTCCTTCAGGTGTATCTGAAGGTGGTCCGGCAGCATGTTTTCGACGTCGGGATCGACCGCGCTGTCCTTCAGCGGGATAGCCATCAGGATGGTGATTACAACAAAAAACGCAATGATTCCGATACGATATTTAATCACAAACTCAGCAAGATTCTTCATTGAAGCCTCAAAATAAAACACAAT
>JAGAAT010000005.1 GCA_017615095.1 bacterium | reverse complement strand
TTCATAAAATCCCCCTAATAATGTTTCACACAAAATTGTATTGTTATAGTCAACCGGCTTTGAAATGCAAAAAGAGAACGAAAAAAAATCAGCAGGATTTAAATTGAAATCAGATCACGTTTGCCTATAATGCCGTCCGCGTGGGGCAATAGCTCAGTTGGGAGAGCGCGTGCTTCGCATGTACGAGGTCGCCGGTTCGATTCCGGTTTGCTCCACCACTTCTATTTCGGAAGATTCTTGAACATCTCCTGTATCGATCCGACGGAACCGAGGATCCCGCTTGCTTCGTAAGGCATATAGACGATCTTGTTCTCCTTGCCGGATGTCATTGCGGTGAGCGCCTCGATGTATTTGAGTGCGATCTGGTACTGCGCAGGATCCATCTTCGTATCCTTGATAGCTTCGGCAACGAGTTTGACCGACTCAGCTTCGGCGGTAGCGACCTTGATCTTCGCCTCTGCGATACCCTCTGCCTCAAGGATCCTGGAGGCTCTCATACCCTCGGCGAAGTTGATGTTCTTCTGTTTTTCACCCTCTGACTCAAGGATCTTGGACTGCTTGTCAGCCTCGGCGGTAAGGATCGCAGCTCTCTTGTCACGCTCGGCACGCATCTGCTTTTCCATCGCGTTTTTGATATCCTGCGGCGGGTTGATGTCCTGGATTTCGACACGGGTGACCTTTACGCCCCACTTGTCAGTCGCATCGTCCAGGATCTCAGTCATCTGCTTGTTGATGCTGTCACGGCTGGAGAGCGTGTGATCGAGGTCCATGTTTCCGATGATGTTTCTGAGAGTCGTTTTTGCGAGCTTTTCGATCGCGTCGGAAAGGCTAGAGATCTCGTACATCGCCTTGAAAGGATCGGTGATCTGATAGTAAAGGATCGCGTCGATCTCGATGACGACGTTATCCTTGGTGATGACGTTCTGTTTCGGGAAGTCGTGGACCGTCTCGCGGAGGTCGATCTTGTCGACTGCCAGAGACATCGCGATCTTACGCCCGTCGTAAAGCTGCTTCTGGACTCTGGTCTCCATCTTGCGCGGCTCGTCCAGGATCGGGATTATGATGTTGAAACCGCTTTGAAGAGTCTTGTGGTACTTTCCGAGACGTTCGATTATCATAACCTTAGCCTGCGGAACGATTTTTACGCCCTTGCGAATGATAACGACCGCAAGAACGACAAGGAATCCGATAAATACGTAAGTAAACCCGCTCATACCAACCTCCTGATCTAACTATGTTTTTTCACTAAGAGCTTTGCGCCCTCGACTTGTACGACTTCAACTGTCTCGCCCTCTCCGACCGGCTCGCTCCCCTCTTCGACAAGTGCCGTCCAGAGCTCGCTCCCGAGCTTGACCCTGCCCGGTTCGTCTGCGGAAATCGCCGAAATCACTTTGCATTTCTTTCCTATAATTGCATCGACGTTCGACGTTTTGTTCTCCGATGATTTGGTAATATAACGGAGGACAAGAGGTCTGAAGAAAAACCAGAAAACGATAGAAACAACAACAAATACAAGCATTTGCATTGGCAAGTTGAACTCACCGTAGTAGGCGGATAAAAAGCCTGCGAACGCACCTATTCCGAATATCGCCAGATAAAACCCGGGAACGAACATTTCGGCGATAAAGCAGAAAACCGATACGATGAGCCAGACATTCCAAGCCTCAAAAGCAAAATCCTCCATCTCTCACCTCATTCAAGTGTCGTAATCATGACATTTACCAGCGGTTTTGTGTCGGTAATATCCTTCAGATACTTTCTGACACGGATCCTGAGATCCTCCTCGACCTCCTCCCAAACCGGTTCGTCCGAAATGTCATGCTTAAAATAATCATCAATAATATCATGAATTTCTCTTTCGATCTTCTTCATTTTGGAAGCACTTGCGATGCCTGCCGAAAGTATTTTCGGAGAAGCCAGAGGCGCGTCGCCGAACATATCAACTACGAGCATCACCGTCATAAAGCCCGCCCTTGCTATCCGTTTGCGGTCACGGACGTTGTCGAAGTCTATAAAACCGACCTCACCGTGCGATACGATTTTCGCAGAGACATCATAGGTATGTATCACTGCCGGCATCCTGTCTTTGCGGAAGCTGAGCATCTCGCCGTCGGTGATAACAACCGACGAGTAGCCGTTCTGCTCGGCAAGTTCGGCACTCAGCTCGAGAAAACGGCGGTGTCCGTGGACCGGAACGACGAAACGGGGATTTACATCCTTGAAAGCCTGAACGATATCGTTCCTGAAGGCATGGCCCGAAACGTGGATCTTGTCGGTATTTTCGTAGTAGACTTTCGCCCCCTTCTCCACCAAGTTGTCGATCATCCTGCCGATCGAAAGCTCGTTGCCGGGGATGTTTTTCGAGCTGAAAAAGATGGTGTCGCCGCTCCTCACAGATACGGACTTCATCATATCCAGGCTCAGCCTGCGCATGACGCTTCTCGGCTCAGCCTGCGAGCCCGTGACTATCAGCGTTATCTTGTTTTCAGGAACACGGCTGATCTCGGATTTATCGGTGATTATCGAAGGCGGGAGCCTGAGATGACCGAGCGCAGAGGCTATCTGCATGTAGGAATTGACGCTCCTGCCGAGCAGACCGATCGTCCGCCCCTTCTGCTGAGAGATGTTGATGATGTTGCTGATCCTTTCGGTATTCGAAGAAAAAGCTGTAGCAATTACACGCCCTTGAGCATTTTCAATGATCTCTGCAATGTTGTCGAGGATCAACTCTTCGCCCTCGGAATACCCCGTCCTCTCGATATTCGTGCTGTCGCTCAAAAGGATATCGACATTCTCCGGGACCTTGCCTGAAAACGGTGAACTTTCACCGCTTTCATACTTGAAATCGCCCGTGTGGACAATCGTGAAACCGCCGACCCTGATGACGAGAGCTTTCGCCTCAGGGATCGAGTGCGGCACGTCGATCATGTCGATACGGAAATCCCCGAGCGTTATAGTCGGCACGTTCCTGTAATCAAAAGCCTTGATATTATTCTTGAATTTAGCATAACTGTTGATCCTCTCACTAAGGACCATCATCGGGAATCTGGTCATGTAAACCGGCACGTCGAACTGCTGCAGAAGGTATGGAACGGCGCCGATATGGTCCTCGTGACCGTGAGTGATCACGCAGCCCAGAAGTTCTATCCCGAGCTCGTCGATAATGTCGAAATCGGGGATAAAGTAGTCATCCTCCATAAAATCATCGCTCCCCGGGAAACCCATTCCGCAGTCGATCATTACCGCCTGGTCCCCATACTTCACGAGCATACAGTTCCTGCCGATATCTCTCAGCCCTCCGAGCGGCAGAATTTCAACTGAATTGGTCATAAAATCCCCCTTAATAAAATCAAATCAGAAGCGTCGAACAGCCGGATGAGCTCATGTTCAAGTCCGAATGATCTGCCGGAGAATCGACAGAATCGGCATCCGGTTCACCGCTCTCCGCATCGGCATCGCCTGAGTCTGCGGGTTCTCCTGAATCTGCCGAAGGCTCCCCGCTGTCTGCCGGATCGCCTGTGTCAGGTGCCGTATCGCCGGTATCTGACGGATCTCCGGTGTCGCCCTGATCGCCCGTATCGGATACAGAATCTCCCGTATCCGGCGTATCTCCGGTATCTGCCGTATCGCCGGTATCAGAAACGGAGTCACCCGAGTCGCCGCTGTCGCCTGAATCTGAAGAATCGCCGGTATCGCCCGTATCAACCGGGTCTTCACCGTCGATAAATTTCCAGAATCCGCCCTCGATCCGTACACACGAGCCGCCTTCGACCGGAGTCGATGTGTAATCGTTTGCGATCGTGACTTCGACAAGCTTTGCTGAAAATACGCCGTTCGTGTTGAGATCTTCGTCGACCTTCACGATCTTGAGCGTCCCGCTCTCCTGGAAATAGTCTGCGACCAGACCGTTTCCTGAACTGTTTATGTGGTAAAGGCGCAGACACTGGGTACATGTTTTGTAGTTGCTGTTGATGCCGCTTCCGAGGTCGTAGCTGCCGAGAGCCCGCCAGTCTTCATCGGTATAGAAGCCGATCGAAAATTCTCCAGATTCGCCGTCACTGAAAATCGCACCGGTCACATCCGTGCTCTCAAGGATGTTGTCCCTCTCTTCGGAAGGCATTATTCCGCTGACCGAAATGCCGGTGCAGCCGTCCGGATCTCCAGAATCTGAAGTATCACCGCTGTCGCCGGAATCACCGGAGTCTGAAGTGTCTCCTGAATCGCCGCTGTCACCTGCATCGATGATCGTTCCGCCGCAGTTTGCCTGAGAAACGTTCCTGCCGGCCAGCTTCAGTGCCCTTTTGACAGCTTCGCAGGCGTTCAGTCTGCCGTAGCCGTAGTAGTCGTTGAAACCGTTCGTATAGCTCTCATCGCCGACCTTATCACTGGTATCCTTAAAGATTTCATACACCTGGTTCCGCGTAAGGTCCGGGTTTGCATACAGGACCAGTCCGGCGATCCCGGCAGCCAGCGGACAAGCTGAAGATGTTCCGCTGAAATCGTTAGTATAGTTTCCGTTCTTGTCGCCCATGGAAGTTTTGCCAGTATTGTAGCCGTCTCTTCCGGAATTGTCGGTCGTCCATATCCCGTCGTACTGAACCGAGTAGTTTTGGTTGTAGTCGCTGCTCGGTGCCATGAAGTCGAGCGATTGACCGAAATCCGAGTAGATGCAGCGCTTTCCGTCGGCGCGTGTCGCTCCGATCGCAAAAACGTTGGCGTTGCTTGCGAAACCGTCAGTCTCGATCGACTCATCGCCGTTGCCGGCCGCAAAGGTGATGATGATCCCCTTACCGTTCCTGCCATCCGTCGAAGCAAGTCTGGCGACCATATTTTTGAGAGTCGCACCCATCGGATAGGAGCCGCTTTTATCTTCCGGTCCCCAGCTGTTCGAGATGATGTCGGCACCGTTGTCTGCCGCAAATTCAAAGGCGTCGAGCCCCATAGAATCGAGATCATCATCGTAGAAATCGAGACGGATCGGAATTATTTTGCAGTTCGGGCAGGCTCCGGCAACACCCTTGCCGTTTCCAGCTTTCGCAGCCGCAACACCGGCACACGCCGTTCCGTGTTTATCCTGGTGACTCGCGACATAGCCTGGACTGCTGTCGTTGCTGCAGAAGTCGTAACCTGAAAGGAACTGACCGCTCAGATCCTCGTGGCTGAGGTCGAAACCGTCGTCAGGGATCGCGATTTTTATTCCGGTTCCGCCGATATCGCCCTTAAAGACCTTCAGCATCTCCCACGCCTCGGCGACATGAGCATGATCCGAACCGGTAAGGCTGCTGCCGCCGTTGTTCTGAAGGTGCCACTGATTCGAAAAAAGAGTGTCGTTCGGCGTATACGAACGAAGCCTCAAAGGCAGGAAGAAGCTCGGTTCAGCGTTGACCGCCCAACCCTTTTCAACGATCTCGGCAGACGTTTTGACCGGGTTTTCAGTTCCCGTCGAAGCGAGCACCCAGCCGTCGGTGTACTTATACCTTTTGATGAACTCGAGCCCGTGCCTTTCGCACCACCTCCTGGATTCATCTTCCGAAAACTCCGGCAGCTGGACGTAAATATTGCCGCTGATATTGACCTTTGTCCCGTCAGCCCTGCGGTAAGCCGGAAAGAGGATCCCGTTTTTGACAAGAAGCGGTCTTAAGGAATCATCGACGTTTTCAAGAATAAAGATCCCCATCTTCGACTGCCTTACCCTGACAGAAGAAGGGATCTCGAAAGTCTTCTTTACAGCCGCATGTTTTATGAATGTGTAGCTGGAGAAATCCTCGGAAAGCTCGACCTTTTTGCCTTCCGAATAGTAATAAAGCGTCTCGCCGAACGCCAGAAACGGCGAAAACAACAAAAACAGTAAAAGAAGTCGTCTCATATCTATCACCTGTATAAAAAACATTAAAACCATGCCAATGGCATATAATTGTAGTCAAAGGCTCAAAATTTAAAACGATTAAAACCGATAAAAAGCAACTATTCGATTTTATTTGCCTCTTCTTCAGCCTCTTTGAACTTCTCGCGCATAGTCGGGTTGTTGTATGTGAGTTTTTTGATCGTCAGCTCCTCTGCCTTCGAGTTGGCAAGCCTCAGATTGTTGACCGACGAAAGAAGCGCATCCCTGGTTTTCTGAAGGTGCGTGATAGTTTTGTCGATTTCGTCGATAGCGGTGCGGAACTGATTGCTCGCAAGCTGGTAGTTGCGTGAAAATTTGTCTTTAAATTCCAGAAGCTTGTTTTCAAAGTTGGTGATATCCAGATTCTGAGCCCTGATCTGCGCGAGCTGCGTTCTCGCCTCAACAGTCTTCATCGCAGAATTTCTCAAAATCGTGATAAGCGGGACAAAAAACTGCGGACGGATGACATACATCTTCTCGTACCTGAACGAAACATCGACGATCCCTGAATTGTAAAGCTCGCTATCGGACTCCAGCATCGTGACGAGAACAGCGTATTCACACCCCTTTTCCCGGCGGTCCTTGTCAAGCTCCTTGAAAAAATCCTCGTTTTTATGTTTTGTTGCAGTCGTATCCATCTCGTTTTTCATCTCGAACATGATCGAAATGAACTCGACACCCTCCGGAGTCGTCTCCCGGTATATGAAGTCGCCCTTGCTGCCGCTCTTTGCGTCGTTGTCCTTTCCGAACCATGCTGTTTGAGGCAGATGAGGTCTTAGCGAGATCTCGAATTCGTTGCTGCAGTGCTGCTCAAGACTCTCGCCGACCATCTTTGTAGAGAGACTTTTCTTGAAGCTCTTGAGCTCCTTTATCTCTTCCTGAAGAAGTTCGACCTGCCGTTTGTTATAATCCTTAAGTTCCTGTTCGCGACGCTCGCCGCTGTCCTTTTCATGCTGCAAATCTGATTTAAGCCTGACGATTTCGAGCTCCTTCTCCTGTGAAGCGATCCTGACCTCAGACTTGACCTTCAGACGCTCCTCATTCAAAAGATTGTTCAACATCCTGATTTCACTATCTTTCTTTGCAAGTTCAGCATTATTCTCTGCCCGCAGAGAGCTCTCGACCGTCTTTGCCTCCGCCTTCAGGCGGGCGATCTCCTCACGCTTTTCGGCAATTTCGCGATCCTTCGATTTTTCGGCATCCGCCACAGCGATCCTTACGGCACTCTCCCTCTCGTGCAGGAAAGCCGCCTCCCTCGCCTTTATCTCACGCTCGAACTGCTCGTCACGAACCTGCTTCAATATCGCCGCAAAACCGGCCTCATCGACCTGAAAAACCGAACCGCAGTGCGGACATTTGATCTCGTTCATTTTGCCTCCCGATCAATAACTTTACATTTCATCCGGCATGTGAGCATCTCGAATGACCTCTGTTTCAAGCTGTTCGGAAGCCTCAATGCTGTTCATACTGCCATCGCGTTTGATGTGGTAAACCCCGCTATGTACAAATATCTGCAATATCGTTATGAACACTATTTTCAGATCTATCAAAATCCCGACTTGTTTAAATGTGTCTATATACTCATCATCATAATAGATCTTCTCATGCCAGGAGATGGTTTTACGCCCCTTTATCTGTGCAAGTCCCGTAAGACCGGCATTGACTTCAAACCGTTTTTTATACATTTTGTTCAGTGTCTTGAAATCCCCCAACTCATTCGGCTGACACGGTCTTGGTCCAACAATAGACATTTCTCCCCTTAGAATATTTATGAGTTGAGGCAGTTCATCAATACTAGTTTTGCGTATAAAACGACCGACTCTGGTCTCACGCGGATCATTTTCAAAACAAAAAAATGGACCGGTGTTTACTGCATCAGCGTACATAGAGCGGAATTTATACATTTGAAATATCTTACCGTCTTTTGTCCTTCTTTCCTGTTTAAAAATCGCAGGTCCGCGAGAGTCAAGTTTAATCGCAGCTATAACCAACAGGAATAGAGGAAACAATAGAACAAGTAAGATCAATGATGCTGCCACATCAAAGCATCTTTTTATGGCTAGATTAAATTTGTACATCTGCTAGATTCCTTACTGTAAACAAGAGCCACAAAGCCAACAAATGTAAAAAAAAGAGTGCTTTGAATATAACTACCGGATATCATTAAACGCCCCAAAGTAGATATTAAGATAACAATAAATAGTCTGTCAACAAACGAATCAGATCTGACAAAACCCTTTATCAGGATATATGCTCCGGCAAGCAGTATCAACAGCCCGGGAAGCAAGCCGAACTGAGTAAAGATTTCAAGAAAGAAATTATGGGGATATGTACCTAATACATCGGCATGGAAAGTCACTACTTTCCTTAAAAAAGGCCGTTCATTAATGATACCGCCTCCCATAAACATATGATCACCTATAAAATCTATACACCATCGCCAGATTTTGAAACGCTCCTCGGTACTCTGGTTGCTAATAAAGCTATTTTGATCTGACAGTATAAAAAATTTACAGGAAAAACCTTGGCTGAAATAAAATGCATAAAGCGTTGCAATAATCTTTTCCCGCCAGACTAAAAATACTACCGAAGCTCCGCAGTAAACTGAAAAAAGTGCTGCGATCATTCTCTTGCTGCGCGATCCATACAAGATAGCAATAGCTGTCGTTGCTAGAACAGTAATGAACGTTCCACGGGAGCCAGAAGCCGTAATTATAAACAACATAAAAATCCAGAAGAAAGAGTCGCTGACCTTTACATTCCGGACGATCGGCATAATCAACAGAATAAATGCTGAAAGCATTGCCGTTCCCAGCATTGATAAACCAGAATTCTGGCGAAAAGGATAAAGCCGGAAAACAAAAAGCTGGATCAGCTCATTTATAATTATGAGATAAGCAAATATCCGCATATACTTCAAATTTTTTTCAGTCAGCTCCAAAGCTCTGGCCGCGAAATAACTCAGACAGCATACGGTAAAGTACCTTTTAAAAATTTCTGCCTTCAAAACAGGATCGCTGTCGTAGAATAGAACTGATGCTATTAAAGAGAGTGAAAAAAAGAGAAAGAAAGCAGCATCCAGTCCGTTGAGTCTCTTTCTTATCTCCGGCAGAGACTTGTAAAAAACGAACAAAACCAAAGTATAGTAAAGAAAAACAGAGTATTTAAGCAGCGGGATCCCGAAAAATACAGCCGCGTTCAGCAAAAGCTTCCGGCTGGAAAAAATCGAAAGCATCAGACAGAAAAAAAAACCGCAGTAGTCAGATCTGTTTTCGGGCAAAAGGCTTGAAAAACGATTTTTAATAACGGTTATCACTGTTTTGTACTCGGATGATACTCCGGAACGAAAAACTTCAGCCATTTTATCATCTCGTCACGATCCATCCCTGGGAGCTTATGCAAAAATTCCATAAAGTCCTCCTCTTTTAGATTGGTTTCGCTGAGTTTCGCCTTGAATACGAGCTTGTCGTCCGTCGGCACTGTCAAATCATCGTTTGCGAGAAGCTCTTCGTAAAGCTTTTCTCCGGGTCTTAGACCGGTTATCGTTATCGAGCTCCTGCCGTCTCCGAAGACATCGATCAGTTTCTGGGCAAAATCATAAATCCTAACAGGCTGTCCCATATCGAGGACCATGACCTCGCCGCCCTTTGCAAGCGTTGCAGCTCTGAAGACAAGACTTACGGCTTCTGGGATCGCCATAAAGTATCGTATCACGTTTTCGTGGGTGACTGTGATCGGCTTGCCGGCTTTGATCTGCTCCATAAAAAGCGGGAACATCGAGCCGCGTGACCCGATAACGTTGCCGAATCTGACGCAGCAGAACTCGGTCACATGCTCGGTATTGATCGCGGCAGCCAGCATTTCAACGACACGTTTGGTCGTGCCCATTATATTTGTAGGATTAACAGCCTTATCCGTTGAAATCACGACGACTTTTGGAACTGCGTTGTCTTTGGCAGACTTAAAGAGGTTGTAGCTCCCGACAATGTTGTTGTTTATTGCCTCTTCAGGATAAAGCTGCATCAGCGGAACATGCTTGTAAGCCGCCGCGTGGAAAATGATATCAGGGTGATATTGCTTGATGATTTGATCGACTTTACCCTTGTTTTTAAGATCGCAGACTACCGGCACGACATCGTCTGACCACTCCTTCTTGTAGTCCAGAAGCCTCAAACTCAGGTCATGGAGCTCCGTCTCGTCGATATCGAGGAGGATAAGCTTTTTGATGTCGTAATCGAGAAGCTGCGATGAAATCTCACTGCCGATGCTTCCTCCGGCTCCGGTAACCAGAACAGTCTTGCCCGCAAGCATCTTCAGCAGGGGCTCCCTGTCGACCTCGATAAGCTTTCTTCCGAGCAGATCGGAAAAATTGATATCTCTGGGAGAGACATCGGCACGCCCCTTACGCTCAAAGAGGTTGGGGACGATTTTTATCCTGCATCCGGCATCCTTGGCAGCCTTAACCGCGCTCTGGATTTTCTCTGAAGTGATGGAAGTAACTGCAATTATTAACGTTTCAGGTTTAAATTTATTTAAAATACCAACCAGATCATTTGAGGTCCCGAGGACTTTGTAACCTAAAATTATCTCCTTCTGAAGCTTGGGGTCATCATCGACAAAACCCAGGATCCTGTGGTCGAAAAGCCCCTTGCTGCCAAGGCGCGCCATTGCGCAGCCGAGCTCGCCTGCCCCCAGAATAACGGCTGTAGGTAGTGCATCACGGCTCTTGTTGTGGTGTTCGTAAAACATGCGGTAAAAACCTCTCACGATCAGGATCGCGCTGAACGAAAAGGCTGTATTTACGAACGACCAGCGGAAAGAATCGGTAAACTGGATGATGAGAAAAACCGGGATCGCGACCCACATTGCCCGCTTGAAAACTTCAAAGGTGCTGTTGCTCAAATGCAACCGGTAAAATCCCACAAGGAAAAGACCGAACAGCGGCACAAGGACCGCCAGGATGAAGTTGTAAAAATGGTCAGGCTTCAGGAAAGGATCCAAAATCCAGTTCGTAAGCAGTGCCGAGAGGACAAGTATCGTAAAATCTGTCAGAACCAGCAACGTTTTTCTGAGATATCTGTTATTCAGCATCATATACACCAAAATATGTTAACAAAAGCACGCCGGACTCTAAATTTTCAGAGAGCAAAGTCAACTAATCATGCTTCCGCCCCGAGAGAGAGTTCACGGAAACGTAAAGCGACGGAACGATTATCAGCGTTATCAGGGTCGAAAAGATCAGACCGAAGCCCAGCGAAACCGCCATCGGGATCATAAACTGCGCCTGTCTCGACTTTTCAAAAATCATAGGAGCCAGACCTCCGAAGGTAGTGATCGTCGTCAAAAATATCGGTCTGAACCTTCTTACACCGCTCCTGACGACCGCTTCAGAGTAAGAAAAGCCTTCTTTTATCAGTGAGTTGGCATATTCGATCAAAACAAGGCTGTCGTTCACGACAACTCCCGAAAGGGCGATGATCCCCATCACGCTGTTGATGCTGAGCGGCTGACCGAGCAGCATGTGACCTCCGACCGCACCGATTATGCCGAACGGGATGCTGACCATGATGATAAGCGGCTGAGAATAGCTCTTGAGCGGGACTGCCAGCAGGGCAAAAATCACGAGTGCGGCGATGATGAAGTAGCGTGAAAGCGCACTCATCGAGTCGTTTATCTCGCGCTGGTGACCGCCGAAGGACCAGCTCAAACCGGGGTATTTGCTGCGCAGCTTCGGCAGCAGTTCGCCGACAATCTTCTGTCTGACGAGCTGGGTCTTTTCGTTCGGCACGACATTCGCCGAAAAGATCGCTACGCGCTTGCCGTCAACATGGTTGAGCGTCGTGTAGGATCTGCCGTAACTGACCCTCGCCGCCGCGTTCAGCGGTACTTCCGAGCCGTCCGGAGCCTTCAGGATCAGCTTTTCGACATCGTGTTCGCTGACCCGCTCTTCCTTCGGGAGACGCGCCATGACCTTGATCTCGTTGCGGCCGCGTACCTGTCGCAGGACCTCCGCGCCGCTGAAGTGTCCGCGCACCTGTCTGCCGATCTCCCGAGCCGTCAGGCCGAGGCTCTCGCCGAGCGGTGTGACCGTAAAGCTGTACTGCACCTTGCCTACCGCAGAACCGTCGTCGATATCGGTCACCCATGAGATATCTCGCACCATCTCAGCAAGCTCCGAGCTGATCTGCCCGACCAGGTTCGCATCCTTGTGAGCAAGTTCCAACTGTATCGAGTAACCGTGCCCAGGACCTCCGCGGTCTGATTCGAAGGCGACCTTTTCCGCGCCTGTTATCTCTCCCGCCTCCTCGCGCCACATCCTGGCAAAGGCGGTCGTCGAGAGCTTCCTCTGCTCCGAATCGGGCAGATAGACACGCACATCGATCTCGTTGGCTCCGGTCGAATTGCTGCCCGGACCGATATTTGAATATATCCCGACGATCAAGTCTTCAGCCTTGTACTTTTCATCGACACGGTAGGCCGCGTCAATAAGCTGCTTTGCGATCCGTTCCGCCGATGAAAACGGTGATTCGTAGGGCATTTCGATGCTGACCGATGCGAAGTGAGACTCGATCGTCGGCATCATAACAAAGCCTATCCGGCCGCTCGCAATATAGGCAGCCGTGATCAGAAGCAATGAGAGTGCCAGCGACAGCGTTATGTAGCGGTGCCTGATCGTAGCCTCGAGGAAGGGTTTGTAAACATTTGAAACCATTTGCATGAACCAGCGTCCGAATGCCTGCTGGCGTTCAAAAAGCCACTGTTCGATCCTGCCCCTGTGCGGCTCTGCATGGCTCAGATGGTTAGGCAGCACGAAAAGCGCCTCGAACAGAGAAATCGCAAAAACCGTGATTACGACCACCGGTATATCGCCGAACATCCGCCCCATCATCCCCGGCACGAAAAGCAGCGGCACAAAAGTAACGATGTTGGTCAAAACGCTGAAGCAGACAGGCATCGCTACGGCCCGCGCCCCCTCTATCGAAGCCTGGATCGGACTCAGTCCGCTCTGCCTCTTGTCGTGTATCATCTCGCCGATCACGATCGCGTCGTCAACAACGATACCGAGCGCGATGATGAAGGCAAAAAGCGATGTCATGTTGATCGAAACGCCGAGTGACGGCAGGAAGAGGAAAGCACCGATGAAAGAGGTCGGGATGCCGAGCGTCACCCAGAAGGCGAGCCTGAGTTCTAGAAAAAGCCCCAGAAAAATGAAGACCAGCGCCATCCCCATGTAGGCATTTTTGAGCAGAAGGTTCATCCGCTCAACGTAAACTTTCGACTGATCGCGGCGCACATCGATCTTCAGCCCCGGCGGGAGCGTCTTTTCGTACTCGCTGATTATCCGGCGCGACGCCTCGGCGACCGAAACCGGCGTCTGCTCTCCGACTCTGTAGACATCGACAGAGATCGCATTCTTGCCGTTGTAAAGACTTACTCTGTCGGTCTCCTCAAAGTCGTCCTTCACCGTCGCGATATCGCCAAGCGTAACATTCGTACCGTCGGCACCGGTGAGTACGATCATCTTCTCGAAATCCTGTCCGACCTCGCCGCGCTGAGTCAGACGTATCAGGATATCGCCCTTCTCTGTCTTGATCGTGCCGCTCGGGATCTCGACTGAAGTCGCCGCGATCTTTGCCGCCACTTCGGCAAGAGAGATTCCGTACCGGCGCAGCGTATCCTGAGAGATCTCGATAGCTATCTCCGGAGAATTACTGCCTGTCAGCTCGACCTGAGTGATGCGGCTGTCAGCAAGCAGGGCATCACGCAAC
>JAGAAT010000038.1 GCA_017615095.1 bacterium | reverse complement strand
GGCGCGTTCATGCGTACATACTTCTTGTCCTCTGCGTCCTTCACAGCCTTGAAACGGAACAGCATCTGTTCCAGTATTTCGCGTTTTTCCTGCGAGAGGTTCTTGTTGCCAATGAGGAGCGCTTCGCTTTGCATCACCACTTCTACCTCTCTCAGGTTGTTGCTCACCAGCGTAGAACCAGAGCTGACGATGTCGAAGATTCCGTCGGCCAATCCGATGCCTGGGCTTATCTCCACGGAACCCGTAATGACGTGAATCTCTGAGTTGATATGCTTTTCCGCCATGAAACGGCGCAGGATGTTGGGATAGCTCGTGGCAATTTTCTTTCCTTCAAACCACTCTACGCCCTGATAGTTGATTTCCTTGGGAATGGCCAACGACAGTCGGCACTTTGAGAAGCCCAGGCGTGATACTACATCGGCGTCCTCGCCGCGTTCTACGAATTCGTTCTCGCCCACTACGCCAATGTCTGCAACACCGGATGCCACACTCTGTGGAATGTCGTCATCCCTCAGGTAAAGCACCTCCAACGGGAAGTTGGTTGACTGTACGAGCAGCGTACGCTTTGACGCACTGACCTTGATATCTGCCTCGCTGAGAAGGTTCATGGTGTCTTCAAAAATGGATATGTTTTTTGGATTAGGCATTTTTTCCTCCGAGATAATAAGTATTTGGACTTAAAACAATCACTCCATGCTTATGCAGAGCTGTTCTTCGGGATAAAGTTCCAGGAGCTCTTCTCCGTCAACAAGTTCTGCCGACATTGCGACACTGAGACTTGCAACTGTATCTGTGGAATCAAAATCATGTTTCGAATAGTAGGATGACTGGAATTCTCCGACACGCACGCCGTTTTCGACCTTGTTTCCCGCGACAATGCAACCATAGTATTGACCGCCGGAATAAATTACTTTGTAAACCGTGACTTCGGGAGCGTAATTCAGAGTTTTCGTCGAAGCTTTCTGGATATCGGAGAGAAGCATCGTTACTCCTACGAGGACAGAATCACCGCTTATTGAAAGAAGTATCGCAGGTTCTCCTTCAGGATGAGCCGCTGTCGCAACCGTACTCTTGTAGAATTCCGACAAAGTTGAGTAGTCAAAAGTATAACCGATACCGACAAGTTCCTGCATATCGACATAGACCGAACTTTCACCGACGAGCCCAGATCCTTCAAAGGCAAAGTACTTTTCGGCATCAGTAATGGCGGCAGTTTCGTCAAGATCTCCGTCATCCAGAGATGCCACTGATGATTCATACATCAGCCTTCCAGCAAATTTGGGATATTTCGGAGCGCAGAGAGGGCTGCCGAGCTTCGAGATGAATTTATCGAATTTTTCAGGTTCGTTGTAAGGAGTGAAAATGTCGATCTTTCCGCTGACAGCAAGCTTTCCATCATCTCCCGGAAGAGCTTTGACAGCCTTTATATCAAGCTCGCCGGCACCGAAGCCGTCGTAGCAGACGATCTCCCCCATATCTGTGATTTTGCCGAAAAGAAGCTGTCCGACAGAATCGTCGTCAAGCCCGATCCTGACCTTGCCCTTTTCAACATTTTCCGGAAGAAGCAGAACAGCAGTGAATCCTCTAAAATCGGATTCGCCGTGATACTGCACCGTTTTAAGGAAATTTCCCTCCCCGGATTCTATAAGCCTCGTGTAGTAAAAAGTGGTGGAAGAATAGTCGTAATCGGGTTCAGTCGCGACACTTCCGATATATCCCTGGGCAAAATCAGTCCCCTTGTAGGCTTCTCTCGGCGGTTCGCTATCGCCTGTTGTGATGATATAACTGCTTGCCACACTTACATTGACATGTCCGTAAGGCTTCGGGAAGCGCTTTGAGCCGTCCTCTGGCTTGAGTGAAATTTCACAGCTTTCCGTTTTTTCCTTGCAGTTTTCTTCGGCACAGGAGACGAAATCATCGTCTAAAACCGAGTCGCCGCACTTTTCGAGCCAGCAGTCGTACATCGCAGAAAACTTCTCAGCCTCGCCATCGGCACTGTTTTTAAGACAGGCATCAAGGCAGCCCTCTGATCTGCACGAAATGTAACAGCTGAAAATTTCAGGGCATTTTCTCCCACTCCCCGGTTCTGGGTCCTGCTCTTGTGCAGTAGTATCTGAATCCTGATCAGATTCGCTGAGATCGCCATCCGGCGTCTGCTCATCATCGGACCCGCTCTCCGGCTCGTCTTCACCGGCAGCGTCAAGATCCTGATCTCCAGGTTCATCTGCGTCGTTCTGCTTATTGCCGTCTCCGCAGCCGAGAATCAAAAACGATACGCATAAAAGTGTGAAAATAATCAGTTTTTTCATTGGATCCTCAATAAAGAAGGTTAATAAAACAGACGCGGATATGATACTGTTTGCAGGATTTTCGGACTATTTTCCGAAGTATCTTTCAAGAAGTCCTTTCAGAGCCTTGCCGTGACGGGCTTCGTCGCGTGCCATCTCGTGGACTGTGTCGTGGATCGCGTCAAGACCGTTCTGTTTTGCACATTTTGCGAGCTCTACTTTGCCTGCCGTTGCACCGAATTCGCAGTCAACACGCCATTTGAGGTTTGCTTCGGTCGATGCCTTCATGTTGGGTTCAAGAGTCTCGCCGAGAAGCTCTGCGAATTTTGCAGCGTGCTCAGCCTCTTCGAAAGCAGCCTTTTCCCAGTAGAGACCGATTTCGGGATATCCCTCTCTGTGAGCGATTCGTGCCATGCAGAGATACATTCCGACTTCAGCGCACTCGCCGTTGAAATTAGCCTTGAGCTGCTCAAGAATGAACTTTTTATCCTTTTCCGAAACATTTTCGTTGTTTGCTACGGTCTTTTCAAAAACGCCGAACTCGTGCTCAGCAGCGAGTTTGAGCTCGTCTTTGATCTCTTCGAACATTTCAGCCGGAGCTTTGCAAACCGGGCATTTTTCCGGAGCCGCATCACCTTCATAAACATAACCGCAAACCTTACAAACGAATCTTTTTGTCATAACTTCCTCCTTTGTAAACCAAACCAAAATCCATCGGAAACAATTTTCCGACAAATACACCTAACTGTAATGGCTTATTGTTATTTTGCAGGAATGTCAATTTTCATATTGATTTTTCGATTCCGCGACTTATAAGAAAGAGCGTTTTTTCATGGAGGAAAAATGACTGATTTAGTACCGCATCACGAAAATGCAAACAACATCAAAAGAGTTGTAACAGACGATGAAATCCGCTTCGGAGACGTCGTCGGAGTCCACAGAATGCGCGGTCTTTACGATCACTACGGAATCTACACGGGAAACGGCGGAATGATTCACTACGCCGATCCGTCGGGCGATTTCGGCACGAACATCGTCGTCCACAGAACGACTTTGAAGGCATTCAAAGAGGATTCGGAATACCTTTTCGTCATCGATTTCGACAAATTCATCAGGAAAAACCAGGTTAAGATATTCGACATCATAACCCCGTTCGGGTTAAACGTTTCAAAACTTCTCATCGCCCTGCTCGGAAACAGCAACTATCACATTTATTCACCCGAAGAGACTGTTCAGCGTGCCGAAAGCCGCCTCGGAGAAAGAGATTACAACATCGCGACGAACAACTGCGAACACTTTGCGATATGGTGCAAAACCGGAATCAGCGAATCGACGCAGGTCGAAAACTTTCTCCAGCGGATAAGAGAAATCAGGATACACTGAGTTTTTCCTTGACAAAAACACCTTCTCAAACTAAAAATAGCGGCTTTTTAGCGTTTATTAACACAGTACGAGGAGAAAAAAATGCACAAGATTAATCAAGATGTTTGCGTAAAATGCGGCGCTTGCGCTGGAACCTGCCCGGTAGAAGCTATCGTTGAAAAAAACGGCG
>JAGAAT010000037.1 GCA_017615095.1 bacterium | reverse complement strand
TCTCTTTTTTTTAGGGTCGCTCAGACATTCTTTTATCTCCGATGCTTTGTTGGGTCGGAATATCGGTAGTAAATTCAAGATGTTGTTCAAATAACAAAAAATTTTTGAAAAATATTTGACTATCGCGGTTTTTTACCTATATTCCATGCGCTTGGTTCATTGAGAGTTACGCTTTTTATTCAGGTTCCTCGTTAGCTCAGTCGGTAGAGCGGGTGGCTGTTAACCACTAGGTCGGCGGTTCAAGTCCGTCACGAGGAGCCATTTTTTTTATCTTGAATTTACAGCCTGAAATAATTGGATTGGGGTTTTACCGGAACTAGACGAGCATTCCCGCGATGTTTGCCGTCATAAGGCAGGCAAGGGAGCCGGCGATAAGAGCTCTGATGCTGAGCGAAGCCAGATCTTTGCGCCTGCCCGGAGCCATAGCGCTGATCCCGCCGATGAGGATCGCCAGAGATCCGAAGTTTGAAAAGCCGCAGAGCGCGTATGTCGCGATGATAGTGCTTCTCGGCGACAGCGCTGTCGCTGCATTCTGATTTATCTTTGTGAGTTCGGTATATGCGATGAATTCGTTCAGAACGGTTTTCTGCCCGAGCAGTGTCCCGACACTGGCGCTCTCCTCCCACGGAACGCCCATCATGAAGGCGATCGGACGGAAGACGAATCCCAGAATACCCTCGAGTGAAGTCCCGACGATGTTGAAGAAATAGTTGAACATCGCGATGAGTGCAATAAAGGCGAAGAGCATCGCTGCAACGTTGATCGCAAGCTGCATACCTTCGCTGGCACCGCGTGCTGCGGCATCTATCGGGTTTTTATCGGCGATTTCCACCTTTATCCCCTCAGCTGTGGTTGTGAGCGGAGTTTCGGTCTCGGGAACGATGATTTTGGCGAAGACGATCGCTGCCGGTGCGCTCATAACGCTTGCCGCGATAAGATGGACGCTGTCGACTCCCATTTTGATATAAGCAGCAAGGACTCCGCCGGCAATCGTCGCGAGTCCGCCTGTCATAATGCACATGAGTTCGCTTCTGGTCATCTTTTCGATGTATGGCTTGACGACAAGCGGGGATTCAGTCTGACCGACAAAGATGTTCGTCGCGGCAGAGAGGCTTTCGGCTCCGCTGGTTTTGAGTATCTTGACGAGCAGGAACGCGAAGATCCTTACGAAAAACTGGACGATACCGAAGTAATAAAGCACCGAAAGGAGCGACGAAAAGAAGATGATCGTAGGCAGGACCGAAAGGGCGAACGAGTAGTTCTCAAGCAGTCCTCCGAAGACGAACTGGGCTCCGGCATCGGCGAAGGAGACGATTTTGTTGAAACCCTTGCCGATAAACTCGAAAAACCATCTGCCGGGTGCGGTTTTAAGTATCAGAAGAGCAAAAACGAACTGCATCAGAAGGCCGTTCAGGACTATCCGGAAGTTCACCTTTTTTCTGTTTTCGCTTGCGAGCCAGGCAATGAGGATAAAGACTCCGATTCCAAGAAAGCTGATAAGTCGATTCATGTAAACCTCCTGAAATTGTTCAGTTTCCGGTCAAAAGCAATTCCGCTGCGCCGAATGCGCCAGACTCCGTTCCAAGACCTGCGCGGACGATTTTGACCTGTCTTGCGCTGATCGAAAAGGCGTATTCCGAAACTATTTGGCGGATCGGTGCAAGCAGCGTCTCGCCGAGAGATGAAACTCCGCCTCCGATGACGATGATCTCCGGATTCAGGAGCGTCGTCACGTTCGCAAGGAATATCCCGAGACCGTTTGCGAGAAAATCCAGAGCCGTTTTTGCCCCCGGATCTCCCTTTTCCAGAAGCATTGCAAGTTCGGTCGCCGGGATCCCGAAAAGTCTCCCGATCGACGGCCCCGAGAAGCTTTTTTCCATGATTTCGCGGTTGAGAAGGCGCATCCTGCCGAATTCACCGGCTCCTCCGCCGAAGCCGTGATAGATCTTTCCGTCAACGATAATCGCAGCTCCTATCCCTGTGCTGACAGTGATGTAAAAAACGTGGCTGGCGCCCTTTGCTGCACCGATCCGCGCCTCTGCGAGACCAGCGACTCTGGCGTCGTTTTCCACTGCGACCGGAACCTTGAATTCGTTTGAAAGTATCTGTCTGACTCCGATATCTTTCCATCCTGAAAGGTTGGGGCAGTCATAGACGAGCCCGCTTTCAGGATTTACCGGGCCGGGGACTCCGATCCCGATCCCGCGGAGTTCTTCCGGAGCGATCCCTGCCTCTCTGCATGAGCTGCGGATCGATGTAAAAATGTTGGAAAAGACCTTTTCAACGCCGCTTTCAGCCTCTGTCGGGATCTTTGTCCTGCCGAGCAGCTTCCGGTTTTTATCGACTACGACTGTTAAAATCTTGGTCCCGCCAAGGTCGACGCCGGCAAAAAAATCTGCCATTTTCCGCCTCCTTAAAAGCTTTTAAAGAGATTTATTAACAAAAAAAGCCGGAATTTCCTTCGTTATGACCGACTGTATCGCCGAAATCTCGTCTTTTGTCAGAGTCCTGACGAAGACAACGATTTCAGTTTCGAGTCTACCATTTTCGTGCTTAATTTCTATAGAAAAGGAGCTGTTTTTTATGCTGACGTTTTTAGCGGGGACCGGTGCGCTGTCGGGGAGCGAGATCCGGTAGATCCCGTGATAGCTTCCGTGCGGACTGTTTTGGGCTTCGAACTGCGGTATCTGGACGCCCTTGAGCTTTCTGCCGGCGATCCTGTATGTCCCTGGAGTTGGCGGGAGTGCCTGGAACTCTTCCGCTTTAAGCCCGATCGATCCCGGGAGTTCGGAGGAGTCGTAGGGGAGGGTCGCTTCGGTGATGATCTCTATCTCAAAATTTATTTTGCCGTCGGTTTTCAGCCCGAAAGACTCTCTGAGCGGAAGTGCCGGCTGCCATGCGCCGTCTTGAAAAACGAAGAGCGGATGCATCGGTTTGCCGAGGCGGTTGCGGTAAAGACCGTTCTCCGACTTTGTCAGGACTTCTCCGTTCTCGTCCTGATTCTCCTCAAATTTCGAACTGCTGTCGAAAAAGAGGGTCGAATCCGCCGACGCGACGCTTTGCCAGCCTTCGGCTATATCTATTTTGGGAAAGAGACGGTCGACTGCGAAGAACTTTTTTGACGGAAAGAAGTGAACATCCCGGACGCACAGCTTTTTTTTGCGGAAGAAGAGCTCTCCCCGTGATATTTTGTTCTTTTCGGAACAGTCAAGCTCTTCGATGATCGGGATATTTCTTGCCAGAATGAGGGAAACTCCCTCTTCCGAGATACATTCACCGTAGTTTTTCAGGTAATCGCGTGCGGTCGAAATATCACCTGGACGCAGGGATGCAGCTTCATACAGCTCTTGATACTCGAAGCCGAGCCTCTGACAATCCGGTGAATAATTCTCTGAAATTACAAAGAAAAGAAGCGATAATAGAGGAAGCACTACCAGATGTTTTTCGGTTTGATTCTGGCTGCGTTGCCCTTACGAAGCCTCTGATAATAGAGTTTGCCTCTTCTTACAAGACCTCTGTTTACAAGGACTATCTTTTCAAGCATCGGAGAATGGAGCGGGATGATCTTCTCTACGCCGAAGCCGCCCGAGAACTTTCTGACGGTGATCGTGGTGCGGTTGTTGTCTCTGCCGTTTTTGATGGCGATGACATCACCTCTGAAGACCTGGATACGAACCTTTTCGCCTTCGATTATGCGGGTATGGACCTCGATCTTATCACCGGGTTTTACATAGTAGTGGTCGATTCTTCTCTGCTGATTTTCAAGTTTTTGAATAATTTCGTTTGCCATTTTTAACTCCTTAAAAAATAAAGCGCGGGTATATTAGTCACGACCTGCTATCCTGTCAATAAAAATTGAAACGGCACTGCGGACACTGAGGTGGTTATAACCGGTCCCGATGTCTATCGGCTCGAGTAGAAAGTCCAGTGAATCCAAAAAGTTGTCTGCCATTCCCCCGGCCGTTCCGAAGAGTATGAGAAGCGGATTCTCTGCGAGTTTTTTGAGTGTCTGAATCGAGACGGTTTTTTCTTTTTTTCTTGCGGTGGTCCCGACAACCGCCGGTTTTTGTCCGGTCCGCTTTTCGATTTCCGCCTTGGCGTCATCGAGCGACGCGACTATATCCATACACAGTAGCGCACTGAAACGGTCTCGGTTGTAATCTTTGCCGCTACCTGTCGTCCAGTGGCTTTTCAGCGATTCTGCTATTCTGCGCATCTGCGGGTCCGGATGGATGACAAAGTATCCTCCCAGGTCGTAAGTTGCCGTGACTCTTGCGATATCGTGAAGATCCATGTTGGTTATAGATGAGGTTATGACGCTGCCGTTGCGCAGGACAGGGTTGTGGATGAGCCCTACAAAGAGGTTTTTCATTTCATGTTCTCCCAAAATTCCGGCGGTAGCTTCGAGATGAGCTCAGGTCTGGTTTTTGCGGTCTTTGCAAGTGAGTTCCTGAGGCGCCAGGCTTCGATTTTTGCGTGGTCTCCGCCGGTGAGGACCTTCGGGATCTTAAGTCCGCGGTATTCCCTGGGCATGGTGTACTGGTCGTGTTCCAGAAGCGGGAGCGAGAACGATTCGTTCTGAAAGGATTCCTCGTTGCCCAGAACGCCGGGGAGAAGCCTCGTTACGGCATCGATCACCGAAATCGCGGCAGTCTCGCCGCCTGTCAGGACATAGTCTCCGACAGAGAGCTCGATGGCTCCTGAAAGCTCGATAAAACGCTGGTCTATGCCTTCGTAGTGACCGCAGACGATGATCATGTGTTCGCAGTTTTCTGCCAGGTCTGCGGCTGTATCCTGATTGAAGAGCCGCCCTCTCGGCGACATCAGGAAGGTGACGGTCTTTTCGGTTTTCGGGATCGCCTCCCATGCGGGAACGATGACTTCGGGCTTCATAACGAGCCCGGCACCGCCTCCGTATGGCGAATCATCGACCTGTCTGCGTGTCCCGAGTCCGAAATCGCGGATCTGGTGGAGTTCAACGTCGATGATCTTTTTGTCGATGGCGCGTTTCACCATGCTGACGGAAAACGGTGACTCGAAAAACTCGGGGAATAGTGTCAGAATGTCAATCTTGAGCTGCTTCATCGCCGTTCCCCTGCTGGTTCTGTTGAGGATTCTGACCCGACTTTTCCCTTTCCAGCCTCTCTTCCTCTTTCCGTTTGAGCTCCTCTTCGATCTGTGCCGGAGTCATGAATGGCTCTTTTTTCCTGCCGATCATTATCGCGCTGCGTCCGGCGAGGCGGTTCCTGTCGTCAAATTTTACGGGCATCGCCGAAAGAAGCGAGCTGTATTCTGTCGATCTGAGAACCTCGACGAACTCGCCGATGTCGTTTTTGGCGGATTTGTTCAGCGCGGAGTAGAGCAGATCCGCAGTTTCGGCTACGAGCTGTTCGATAAAGTAGGGCTGGCGCTTGTTCGCATCGAAAAACTTCGCGTTGAGCTCGCGCAGCTTGGGATTGTTTTCTCCGGCATCGTTGAGCGGCGCGTAGACGACCATCCCGTCGACCAGTTTGTCGAGCTGTTCTATGCTCTTTTTGTTGCTCGTGATCTCCGAAAGCCCGAGGACCAGGATCTGCTGGATCTCCCATGTGTGCCCGTCTTTCCTGAGATCCTGCCTTTTCTGAGCTACGGCGCGGTTCAGATATTTCTGGAAATATGCGAACTCGACGTTGACGTAGGGAAACGAAGGAAGGAGCATCGCTGTCTGTGCCGGCGGTGTCAGGACCACGAGCGTGTCAAAGTCGCACTTGCCCGGGATCGTTTTTTCGAAGCGGTCGAGAGCGCGTTTCATCATGGCGTCGGTGGTGTACTTTTCCTTGTTGCGGTATTTGAACGCCTTTAAGACCTCTGCGTAGTTGTCCTGTTTGCCGACGACCTCTTCAACGTCGTCGAAGAAGGCGTTGTCCGACGGTGATATGTCGATCAGATCAGTGACTTGTCCGCCGTTTTTCTCGATTTCGCGCCAGTAGATATCTCTGAGCCTGCGTCCGTTGAAGTCGTTGATATAGGCTATCGCGAAGTTCTTTTTTTCACGTTCTCCGACAGCGTATTTCAGCAGATTTTCAGCCTCGAGCTCGCGTGAAGGCATCACGATGAAGAGCAGGGGAGTGTTCGACAGGTCCAGCGTCGGCATGTAGGCGATGACCGGAACGGAGTATTCTGCCGACTTTATGACGATCTCTTCGGCAAAATCGGGTGCAAAGAAGGGACCCATCGCCGCGAAGCATTTTTTGTCTTTCGCCTGTTTCAGGGCGGCGTCGATCTCGGAGCGTTCGGAGTAGGAAACCGGCACGATATTGAGCTTCATGCCGCGGTAGGACTTGAAGTACCATCCGATGAAGCTTGTTATCGCCTCGTTGAATTTGATCCACTTCTCTTCCATCGAGAGCAGCACGCAGAGGTTGTTCCAATCCGGCTTGTAGTTCGGATCGAATGCCGGAATAACGGCTTCGGCTGATTCTTCTCCGACAGCCTCTTCGGTTATCGTTTCGGGTTCCTCTTCCGGATCGGCTGCCTGGTCGGTCTGCTCTTCAGCCGCATTGTCTGCCGGTTCTGCACCGGAGTCGGAGCCCAGCAGCTCTCTGCCCAGCTCTGAAATGTTGTTTATGGCGTTGTTGAAATCTTTTTCGTTTACCGGAGAGAGCCTGAGCCATTTTTCAAGCGCCTCCTTTATATTTATCTGTTTGAGCTCGTCCAGCTTCGAATACCAGAACGCCGCCTTGTCGATACGCTTTGAGTAGAGGTATGAGAGGAATACGATCTTCGATGCCTTGAGTTTGTCAGCCGGCTCAAGTGCCGTGTAGACGTGAAGGATCCACTTGAGTGCATCGTTGTACTGCTTTTCGTTGAAAGCCGCCTCGCCTGCCATCATGTGAGTCTCGACAGTGAACGGCGCGGTGTCTTTTATCGTCTCGAAAACAGGCAGCGACTCCTTGTATTTCCCCATCTTGAAGAGCGCCCGCCCCTTCCAGAAGGCAAGGTGGTTGAGCTGCCACTTCGCCCATTTGAAACCCGAAAGGCTGTCGGTGTATTCAAGGACTCCGGCTGAGTCGTTCGCCGCATCAAGTTCGGAGACTCTCTTTTCGACATCCCCCCAGTCCGGCTCAGCCGATGCCACGGCCGTCGTGTACGAACAGGAGACAAGAAAAATCAGGAAAAGGTATATGTATTTTTTCATTTGCTGCCCCAAAAAACTAAAAATCAGGATATTTAAGCGTCTCAGGTACAAAAAATGTTTTGTACAGGTGGATTGTGTAGGAATCTGTCAAAGAGGCAATAAAATCGGCGACATTTATCTCTTTTTCCTTGTCGATCTCCAAAACCATCGAGCGCTCGACGAAGCGGTCGTAGTTTTCCATGATGTA
>JAGAAT010000004.1 GCA_017615095.1 bacterium | reverse complement strand
TTTGATTCGATGATCGACCGGTTTTCTGATTTTTTGAATAAAAAGGAGGCGGAAAAATGATGCTGCTTGATCCGCTCTGGCTGCTTCTTCTGATTCCGGTGATAATTCTTTTCATATTTTTAGCTGGATCAAAATCTTCAAAAAATACAATGAATTACACTAATTTCCGGTTTGCGAGGAGCACAGCTGACGTTAAGTATTCGCTTCCGCGCCTCTTCGACTTTCTGGCACTTGCAGCCGCTATCGCAGCGCTTGCGCGTCCGGTCAGCCTTGAAAAGACGATAACTCCGCCGGTCGAGGGGAAGGATATAATGATCGCGCTCGATGTCTCCGGTTCGATGGAGGCTCTCGATTTCCAGCCTAAAAACAGGATGGAGGCGGCGAAATCCGTGATCGAAACATTTGTCAAGGGGCGTAACAGCGACCGTCTGGGGCTTGTTTTTTTTGCAAGGGACAGCTTTCTCCAGGTCCCGCTGACGACGGATTATGACATTTTCATCGAGCTCCTCTCAAAGGTCACGACCGGCGTTATTGAAGACGGGACGGCTGTCGGAAACGGTCTGGGGCTTGCCCTTTCGCGGCTGGATTCAAGCAAGGCGAAGAGCAAGATCATCATTCTGCTGACAGACGGAGACAACAACGCAGGAAATGTCACGCCTGAGGCAGTTGCAGAGCTTGCGAAACAGCACGGAGTCAAGGTATACTCTGTTCTGATCGGAACCGACAAGGAGGTGCCTTTCCCTGCCGGAAAGGATATTTTCGGGCGTGATACCTACCAGCGGGTGCAGGTCAAGACGAATCCGGCGCTTTTGAGAAAGGTCTCGGAAATTTCGGGCGGAAAATTTTACCAGTCTATTTCGACCGAGGAGCTGAAAAAGGCTTTCGCCGATATCGATTCGCTCGAAAAAAGCCCTGTTTCTGCAAGAAAACTCAGGATTTATAACGAATATGCCGGAGATTTTATCATTGCGGCGATCGTTCTGATTCTTTTGGCGAGACTCTCCGCAATGCTTTTCAAGCTTTATCCGGAGGTCGAAAGATGAAATTCAACAACTGGAAGATTCTCCTTTTAGCTATCGGCTGGATACCGGTACTGCTCTTCTGGATGATCTATTCATCAAAAAAACGTATTGAATTTTTTAAGTTTTTTTCCAAACAGCAGAGCGAAAAGATCCTGAGCGTCCGTGAAAGGACCATCGTTGTAAAAAGGATACTCATCTTCATGGCGCTCGCTTTTCTCACCGTTGCTGCTGCCAGACCGCTGATCGGCGGAGAGGAGGTCAATTCGACAAGCAGCGGTATCGATATCGCCGTGATTTTCGACGTGAGCCTCAGCATGAAGGCTGAAGACGAAAACGGACCGCGCTTTGAAAAGGGAAAGATGATGATGATCGACGTTTTGAACTCTTTGGGCGGAGACCGCGTCGCAATAATCCCTTTTTCGGGTGCAGCCTTTCTCCAGCTTCCGCTTACCGATGACTACGAAACTCTCCAGACGGTCGTCTCTTCGCTTGAACCGGGAATGATCGAAAGGCACGGAACGGCGCTCGGGACTGCTATCGAACTTGCGAGTGAAACGCTGAAGGCATCTCCCGACACATCGGAAAAGCTTGCGATCGTCATTTCCGACGGCGAGGATCCCTCTCTGGATTTTGAAAAGATGAGCCGTCTGATAAAGGATCAGAACATCCATCTTGCCGTTTTGCCTCTCGGAAGCGAGGAGGGGGCGCCGATCAGGATCGGAGACAGCTATCTGAAGGATAAAAACAACCAGACGGTCATCACGAAAATCAACCGCGGCTTCTTTGAAAAGTGCTTCTCGGCACTCGGAGCGGTCGAGATAAAAAGGGGGGAAACGATCAGCTCGTACATCAGGAATTTCAAAAAAGCGACACGCGACGAGCAGCGTACGGTCAATATCTACAAAGAGCGTTTCCAGATCCCTTTGCTATTCGGAATTATCGTTTTTATAATTTTCCAACTCTATTCACTGGGCAGAAGAGGAGGTAAATAATGAAAAAAACGGTTTTAACGCTTCTTGCGGCGGCTCTTCTTGCATTTTCTCCGTTTGAAAAGGAGACGGACGAAAGCGTCGAGGGTAGAAAGAAGTATGCGCTGGGTGAAATGGAGGCAGCAGGAGAGCAGTTCGCAGCCGCCGGAGAGCGCTTGAAGGATAACGCCGAGGCATTTTACGACCTTGCTACCGCCCAGCTCGCGATGCAGAAGTACGAGGAGGCTGTCGGAAACTACAAAAAGGCTTTGGAGACTGGGAAGGCGGACAAAAAACTGCGCTCGGACATCTTTCACAACATGGGAAATGCGATGGCGGGGCTCGGCAAATATCAGGATGCCGAAAAGTTCTACATCCGTTCGCTGAAGGAGAGACCTTCAAAAGAGACCGCCGAAAATCTTGAGGTCGTGAGAAGGATCATCCAGCAGCAGAAAGAGCAGCAGCAGGAGCAGGAAAAACAGGAAAATCAGCAAAATCAGGATCAGCAGCAAAATCAGGATCAGGAACAGAACAAAGAAGATCAGAATAAGGAAGATCAACAGGAACAAAACAAGGAAAACAAGGAAGAAGAGGAACAGCAGGATCAAAAAGATCAGCAGAATCAGGAAGATAAAAAAGAGGAGGAGCAGCAGGAAAACCAGGCTGACGATGGGCAGGATCAGGAGCAGCAGGAGCAGAACGACGAAGATGCCGGAGCTGCGGAAGCGGAGCAGAACGACGATGAGGAACCGGACGAGGAGACTAAAAACTCGATGCTCCAGCAGTTCAAACAGCGTAAAAATTTGCAAATATCGCCGTTCATACTAAAAAAACAGCCCCAATCCGAAAGCGGTCAGACTTGGTAATCGGAGATTTGCGGTTATTTTGGGTAAAGGGTGAATATGCTGAAATTAAAAATATTATTGATCAACTTATTGATTATATTGCCGTTCTTTCTGTTTTCGCAGTCTATTTCCATCTCTGCGGATACAAATCTTGTCCAGAACGGACACCTCGTCGGTTTTGTTTTGACGGCAGAGGGGTCGTTCGAATCGATCGATGAACCGAATTTCGGCTCCTTTGAAGTTGAAAACCGTTCTCAGTCGCAGTCGAGCTCCATAAACTTCATAAACGGCAAATTCGATAAAAAGAGTTCGATGACATACTCCTATTCGCTGCGTCCGACGAAGGAGGGGACATTCAAAATCGGTCCTGCCGCCCTGAACTTGAAAAACGGGAAAAAGATCCTTTCGAATATCGTGAATATCACTGTCGTAGGTTCTTCTGCGGCTCAGAATAATCCGCAGAACTCCGGCGATGATGAAGATCTTCCGGCCGGCAGCCCAGCAGGTGACACAACGGCGAAAAGCGGCGGAACGACTCTGATGAGCCCTCTGAACAAGTGGGAAAAACAGACTCCGAACAACTTCATCAGAACGGTAGTTTCTCCCGCCGAAAACGTTTATCAGGGAGAGCCGGTAAACGTAACGTACTATCTTTTCGTGAAGCCGAACACGATTTCCAACGTCAATTACTACAAAGATCCGATCTTTGAAAACTGCTGGAAGGAGGAGAAGGCTGAGACGAGGCTCAACTTTAAGCGGATCTCCATCGACGGACGGGTTTACGATTACGCACTGTTGAAATCCTACACCCTGATCCCGAATGAAGGTGCGACCTCGCTTGTCGCCTCTCAGGTCGTGATGGATGTCATCATCGGCTCCTTTTTTGACCAGAGAAAGCAGACCATATCCTCGATAGCCCTCAACATCCCGTTGAACGAGCTTCCCGAAAAGGAGCTCCACAAAAACGGGAAAGTCGGCGATTTCAACCTCTCTGCCGACAAACGGAGCCTGAACCTGGACAAAGACAACCTGCTGAACACCGTGACTTTTGTTCTGAGCGGATGCGGAAGCTTCCCATCCACCGAAATCAGGCTGGAGGATAATCCGGACCTTAAAGTTTTCGCACCGGAAATAGATTCGCAGATTTCGGCGACGCCCAAGGGGCTCTGCGGCAAAAAAACGTGGAAATTCATGGTCAAGGGGCTCAGGAAAGGCAGGACTCAGATCAAAACCCAGCCGCTTGATTTTTACAGCAAGGAGAACGGCTGGAAGAGGCTGGAGCCGCTGGAGATCCCGATAAACATCAACGACGTTTCTCTGCTTGCTGACGAGGAAAAGGAGCAGAAGGCGCACGCCTTCGAGCTTTTGAAAGAGCTGCCTGAAGGTGTAAAAAGCAGTGAAATCAAGCCATTGACTCAGCAGAAGTGGTTTGTTGCAGTGCTTCTTGTCCCGCTTATTGCGGTTTTGATCTCATTTGTCATCTGGCTGCACGGGACTCTTCGCCAGAAACGCTCCGGTTCGTTCAATTCAAAGGTTTCGATGTATGTCGAAAGGATCAATTCGTCAAAGGACAGCGTCGAGCTGCTCAACAACTTTTATGACGCGCTTTCAGAGCTTTACAAAATTGAACTGAAGGGCGAAAGGGCATCCACAATTAAGCAGAAATACGGCAACAAGGTCGAAGAGATAGTAGAATTTATCAGAGAAATCGAGCACTTGACCTACAGCGGTCAAACCGGTTCAGATATTTCCGGTTTCAAGGCAAAGGCAGTGAGCTTCGTCACTTTGGGGAGAAAAAAATGAAAAAGGCGATACTTTCACTATTGGTGATTTTACTCTTTTCAGCGATTTCTGCCGATGATGCCTTTACCTATTATGTGAATAAAGACTATCAGAAGGCTTACGATTCGCTCTATTCGCTTTTTTCGGCAGACAGCGATAATTCACTTTATGCCTACAATCTTGGGGTAGTCTCTTCAAAGCTCGGGAAAAAGGGCGAATCGCTCTATTTCTATCTCCAGTCTCTACAGAACTCACCCGATTTCAGTGAAGCCAGAAACAATCTGGATATTGTTTCTGAAGACCTCGGAGTCACAGTTCCGAAAAAGCTGCTGGAACCGCTTTATGCCGTTGATATCACTTTGATTTTGTTTTTTGTTTCGCTCTATATCTTTGCTGCTCTGCTGTCGGTTTTGTGTTTCAAAAACGATTGGCGGATCAAAATCACGCTTCTTCCGGTCTTCCTTTTCACATGCGTGACGGCATCCCTCTACTATTTCAATTATACGGAACGGGCGAAAGAGACATGGGCAGTCGTCGTTGACGCAGAACCTTTGAGAAGCGGTCCAGACAGCTCTCTGAACGAGATCGGAGCCGTCCGGGAGGGCGAGGTGATCAATATTTTGTATTCCAGCGGTTCCTGGTATAAAGTAAAGAGCTTTCAGGACAATGTAGAGGGTTGGATTGATCTCAAAGCGATTAGGGCACTAAAAAGAGGCCATATATGAAAAAAAAATTATTTTTAGTCACATGCATTGCTTCGCTCCTTTTTTCCTGCACGTCTGCACCCAAGGTCGGAGAGACGGAATCTGACGCTGAAACTGTTTACCGTCAGGGGCTCTATTACCTTGAAAAGGACGATTACAACAATGCGGAAGCGAAGTTCATGAAGGTGATCTCAGATTTCAGCTTCAGCAAATACGAGCCGTACGCAACAGTCGCTCTCGGTGACACCTACTTTGAAAAGGAGGAGTTTTCGTCGGCGATAACAGTCTATGAAACATTTCTGAAGCGTCACCCCAAACACGAGCTTGCGCCGGAAGCCGAGCTACACAAGGCGAACAGTTACTTCGCTCAGCGCCCGTCGGATTTCTTTCTTCTGCCTGATCCTTCGGAAAAGGATATAGAAGAGGTTTATACGGCTGCGGCGCTCTACCGCGAATTTTTGAAAAAATACCCTGACGACAAGAATGTAGAGGAGTGCAGGGAAAATCTGGCGAAAGCGGAGACGATCCTGATAGAAAAGGATCTGAGGATCGCCGAATTTTACGGAAAAAAGAAAAAATGTGCCGGAGTGAACCTTCGTTTGAAGCATATCTCCGAAAACTATGAGGTAACATCTCCGAAAGTTGCTGCCAGGATCAACAAGCTCAGGCAGAAGTGTCCGCCAGAGACAGCACTGGACTATCAGAAACCGGTAACAGAGGTCGTTGAAGAAGGAAACTCCGAAAATGCCTCTCAAACCGAAAATAATGCTCAGGAGCAGACAACACCCCGGGAGGGCGCTTCTTCTGCTTCAGAGACGAAATAACGGCTTTAACCCTAAAAACACCACTGAAAAACAGAATAAAACTCCTGATACCGGCTTTTTTTATACTTCTCTCGTTGATCTGCGGTTGCTCGATCCCCGATGCAGAGCGGGAGGAGGTGACAAAGATATTGAAAATTCGTGAAGGGCTGCTCAATCAGGGAAAGATAAACTCTCTGGATCTTCTTCTGACGGATGATTTTGAAAACCGTAAAAAATATGTAGAGCAGCTTCAGTACCAGCAGATCTATTTTACCGAATACGAGTATAAAATGGATAATGTCGACTTCGTATCGTACTCAGCCTTTCCGAAAAGTGCTGAAGTAAAAATCAAGTACAATATCTCTTTCAGGAACACCGGTTCAGTAGGTGCGACAGTCTGGCTTGCAAGAGTCGAAAAACTGAAACTGAAGAGGGAAAAGATCGGTTGGAAGATCGCTTCGATAGCCGATGAAAAAGAGAGCGGTCAGAAGGTAGACGCCCAGACGACCCACGACATTTTTAAAACTCTCGATGCCAGAGTCATGGCTTACGGAAACGGAGATACCGAACTCTTCAAAACACTCTTCAGCGACGACTTTAAAAAGAGGGAAAAGTACATTCAGGAGTTCAGGGAAAATGCTGAAGCGTTCGGCAGTATGATATTTAAGATCAACGGCAGACGGCTGATCTATTTTTCTGAAGAGAACAATGAGGCAAGAGTCATTCAAAGCTACGATATGATCTTAAATCTTAAAGAGGGCGGAGAGGCTCAGAAAATAGAGAAGCAGAAAGAGCTTGTTACGTTGAAAAAGTCTCCGTCCGGAGAGTGGTTGATAACGGGTTTAAACTGAATGACAGAGATAAAAATGCGGGGATACAAGTGGTAAAAGCCGATAAAAGCCGGAATATTTTTGTTCGATTTTTTCAAAAAGCCGGATCGACTGCCGTTTGCTCAGGATTTTCATTAAAAACATTTTTGATAATCTCAATATGTTTGTTTACTCTGTCAATCAGCGCTTTTGAAAAACAGAATATATGCGAGCCTTCAATAGTATACAATGATCTATTTATGATAGATTGTATGGATATATTTTCATATACAACTGCAAATGAACTTTACAATAATATCGATGATCTTCAAGATTATCTTGACGGTTTCGATATTTCCGAGGAGCAGTTTTATATAAGATATCTGATATATCTTAGAAAGAAGCAGCTGTTTCCTGCAATCATGTCTTTGATTATAATGGTAAATAACAACGATTATCATTTCAGATACGATAGAGAATATAAATACGGATATAGATCAGGCATGAACGAATTACTAAATTTGCTTGAGATTTATAGCAAGAATATTGATTTAAACAGCGAAAATAACATAAATAATATGTTTGAAACACCGAAAGATATAGATCAGTTGTCAAATAAATTATTGTATGCAATAAACGCAATGATACAGAAAACTTCATCAATACATAAAATACTTTTCAGCTCTTTGCTCTATTCTATTTCAGATATACCTTCAGATATCGATTTCAACAATGATAAATTTACACAGTACATGCTGCTGTATTTAATGAAGTTGAGAAATAATAAAATTCTGTCGGAGTATATCTCCTATTTTGATGATTCGATCAACGGAAACTTGCCTAAATATTCATATCGTACATTTGTTATTTTGAAAAGGATAGGTTTGCTGTCTATCGACTTCAACAGCATTTACAGTGTAAAAAACATTATAACTGCAGAAGATTTTATTAACAGAATAGAATATAAGAATCAGGATAAACCCGATAATAGAATCGATAATGTCGATTTTACAGAATCTGAAGATTGTAAATATCCGAAAGAACGCAAACAGTGGATTTCGGAAACGATGCCTGGCGAGCACGATCTTCTTCTCTTCAATAATTCCGCAATGATCGTTGAGCAGTGTCACGAATCGTTTCTTCTCTTCGCTCCGTTTGTCCAGAAAGGGACGGATTTTATAATTTTTGAAAACAACCTTTGGATCCGTTACTTCGTTGAGGCACTTGACGAGATCGTACAGAACAGGCTTGATGAAGAGAGGGCGACTGAGCTGCTTGAGGCTGGCTTCCGGGCTTCACTGAAAGAGGGAGCAGGTACTCAATCGGCTTCATGGTGGTTCTTTTTCTACTTATCGACACGCGACGATTACATGACGGTTTTAAAGGCGCTGGTTTTGAAGCAGACAGCCGGATTGAACTGGAAATCGTACAATGGAAACTCGGAGAGTGAAGCCACTGATATTATTTTTGAAACACTCTACGGAGGAAAAGGACTGTAGGATGAAAAAACGCGGAAATGACCTCCTGTACCTGCGGAAATACCTCAATTTCATCAAGCTGGAAAAGGGGCTTTCCACCAACACGATCGAATCTTATGAACGCGATTTGAAGCAGTTTACGGACTGGCTCGCAGAGCAGGGTTCAAGCCTTTCCGCCGCCGATTCGATGCTCGTCAGCGAATATGTAGTCCATATCTCAAAGGATAATAAGCTCAGCGCCAGGTCGCTTGCTAGAGTAACTTCAAGTATGCGCAGTTTCTTTAAATTCCTGCTGGAGAGCGAAAGCATAGACCCGGAACTCCTGGAGGTACTTGAGCCGGTCAAACTTCGGAAATCACTACCGACTTTTCTGACTCTTGACGAACTGAGAGATCTTTTGGCAGCAATAGATACAACGACTGTTCCAGGGTTCAGGGACAGAACGATTTTTGAACTTTTTTATTCATCCGGTCTGCGTGTTTCGGAACTTATCGACCTGAAAATCGAAAATATTTACAGGCGGGATCAGCTTTTAAGGGTGAGAGGAAAGGGGAGCAAGGAGAGGATTGTTCCGTATAGTGACGATGCGGCCGTTTTTTTGCACGAATATCTCGATAAAATGCGTCATAAGCTGATACGCCCCGGAGACTTTAACGAGTATCTCTTCGTCAACAACCACGGTCAGCAGTTTACCCGTCAGGGAATTTGGAAAAAAATCAAGGAGTATGCAAAAATTGCCGGAATAACTAAAGAAATCTCTCCACACAAGTTGAGGCACACCTTCGCGACACACCTGCTTGAAGGAGGTGCCGATCTCAGGAGCCTCCAGACCCTTTTGGGACACGTAAGCATCAATACGACTGAAATCTATACACATGTCGAACATGAAAAAATACAACGCGAATTTGAGAAAAAACACCCAAGAGAGGATGTAGGAAATGAAGAATAGCAGAGTTTATGCGATAATCCTGGCTTCCGGAAAAGGCGAAAGGATGAACTGCGGGTTTCCGAAGCAGTTTCTTGAGATAAACGGCAGGACGCTTGTCGAGTACGCGATCGACGCCTTCGAAAACAATAAAAACGTCGATTCGATCATAATCGTTATCGAGCCTGCTTCACGTGAAAAATTGAACGAAATCCTTCAGAAATCGCATTACACCAAGGTTTCAGCCGTAGTCGACGGAGGAAAGACGCGCTTTGAAAGCTCGGTAAACGGTGTAAACGCAGTACCTGTAAACGATGCGAAAATACTGATCCATGATGCTGTCAGACCCTTTGTTTCGCAGAGGATAATCGATGAAGCGCTCTGCGCTCTCGACAGATATCCTGCGGTCGAGGTCGCGATCAGGGCTACGGATACGATAATCGAACGGAATGACGGATTTTTGCTTTCGGCGACAACAGACCGGGAGCACATGATGCAGGTCCAGACTCCCCAGGGATTTTCGCTCGATGTTATAAAAAAGGCCCATGAAGCGGCTGAAAGAGAAAAATATTCAAAAGCGACGGACGACTGTGAGTTGATCTTCAGGTACGGGCTCTGTGATGTTTTCGTGGTCGAAGGTGACAGGCGGAACATAAAAATCACCTATCCGGAGGATCTTTTATTCGCCAGTTGCATCGTTAATGCTCTAAATTTTTGACCTTTGCTCTTTTTTTTATTTAATGCGCAGACTTGTTGCTTTTACAACAATGAATTTTGGAGGAAATTTTGAAAAATTGTCTTTGTGACTGCGACAAAAGCAAAGTCATAAAAAACGTAAATACAGCCTTGGAACAGTTCCGGAAGGGCGGGATCGTCATTGTAGTTGACGATGAAAATCGTGAAAATGAGGGTGATTTCGTTGTTTCCGCCGAAAAGGCAACACCCGAAATAGTCAATTTTATGATAAAAAACGGACGCGGAGTCCTCTGCGCACCGCTTACAGAGGAGCGCTGCCGGGCTCTTGAGCTCGACATGCAGGTTGCGAATAACACCTCGCTGCTCGGAACACCTTTTACCGTCAGCGTAGACCTTCTCGGACACGGCTGCACGACAGGTGTCTCGATGTACGACAGAGCCTCAACGATCAACGCGCTTGCCGATGAAAAGACGACATCGCAGGATCTGGGGCGTCCAGGACATGTGAATCCGCTGCGTGCAAGAAACGGCGGAGTCCTGGTCAGGGCAGGTCACACAGAAGCATCAGTCGATCTTGCGCGTCTGGCGGGACTCAAGCCGGCGGCAGCGCTTATCGAGATCATAAACGATGACGGAACTATGGCTAGAATGCCTCAACTTGTTGAAATAGCAAAGAAAAACGATTTTCCTATACTCACGATAGAAGATCTTATCGCGTACCGTCTGATGACCGAATCGCTCATCGAACAGGTGGCGGATGCAGTTCTGCCGACCCGCTGGGGCGGGACATTCGACATAAAGGTTTTCAAAAGCCTTGTCGACGGTCTGGAGCATATCGCGCTGATCAAGGGCAATATCGCGAACGGAGAGCCTGTTCTGACCCGCGTCCATTCGGAGTGCCTGACAGGTGATGCGCTCGGAAGCATCCGCTGCGACTGCGGATACCAGTTGCAGAACGCGATGGAAATGATCGAACGGGAAGGCCGCGGTCTCATTCTTTATCTGCGCCAGGAGGGCAGGGGGATAGGGCTCGGCAACAAGATCAAGGCGTACCATCTCCAGGATGAAGGGCTTGACACAGTCGAAGCCAACATCGCGCTCGGATTCCCGCCGGATCTCAGAGATTACGGCATCGGTGCTCAAATCCTGATGAAGCTCGGAGTGAAAAAGATCCGTCTGCTGACAAACAACCCGAAAAAGATCACCAGTCTCGCAGGTTACGGTCTTGAGATCACCGAGCACGTTCCGAATGTCTCCGGTGTTCAGGAATCGAACAGACACTATCTGGAGACCAAGCAGATCAAGATGGGGCATCAGATTTTTACAGAAAATGAAGAGAAAAAATCATAACTTTTTGAGGAGCAAACAATGAAAAAAAATCTTATCGTCGGCGAGCTTACCGCTAAAGGAAAAAAGTTTTGCATCGTAGTTTCGAGGTTCAACAGCCTTTTGTCGGAATCTCTTCTTAACGGTGCGCTCGACTGTCTCGAGCGTCATTCCGCCGAAAGCGTAGATGTCATCAAAGTTCCGGGTGCATTCGAGATCCCGTTTGTTGCCAAAAAAGCGGCAAATACCAAGAAATATGACGCTGTGATCTGCCTCGGCGTTTTGATCAGGGGCAACACTCCTCACTTCGATTTCATCTCCGCCGAAACCAGCAAGGGGATCGCTCAGGCATCCCTCGAGACCGGTGTCTATATGGCTTTCGGAGTCCTTACTGTCGATTCGATCGAACAGGGTATCGAACGTGCCGGAACGAAGGCGGGGAACAAAGGCTTTGATGCTGCTCTTGCGGCTATCGAAATGTTGACTGTTTGTGATAAGATTTGAGAGTAGAAAATGGGATTAAGAAGAAGATCCAGAGAGAAGGCTCTGCAGATTCTCTACAGCATGGAGTTCAACAAGAATCTGACAGTTGATGAGGCTGTTGACAGTTATGTCACTTATTTCAATCTCCCGTCGAAAAACGGCGAAGAGCCGGACAACAACAATGTGCTGGACGAAGACGAGATTTTCTTTGTGAAGTATCTGCTCCGTACGGTAAAAGCCCACATCAGGGAGATCGAAAGATTGATCGAGGAGGCTGCTACGAACTGGCGGATCGACAGGATCGCGCTAATCGAGAGGAATATCCTCAGGATGTCGGTCGCAGAACTGATTGACGAAAAAAACGGTGTGCCGTTCAAGGCGACAATTAACGAAGCTATTGATATTGCAAAGAAATTCGGCAACAAAGAGTCAAGTGCATTTGTCAACGGCATCATAAACAAGATTGCCGACGTGATAAACATAAAAAACAAAAAGCTATGACGGAAACAAGAAGATTTACGCCGTATACCACTGTTATTATTACCGGAAACGCTCTTGAACCGGAGCTTTGCCGGCAAACCGAGGAGTGGTGCCGGAGTGAATCTTTCAATCCGAACGGTCAGGTCCTGATAGTCAACCGCGAAAATAGAACTCTGCGTAAATTCAGGAAAAACATGAACCCGGAAACCGCTGAAACAGCCGGTTCGGTATTAGATGTTATCCGCCGGAACAAGCCGTCGTGCACGATCGACATGAGCGGAAGGATTTCTAATAAAATAGCCATGTTAAGATCGCATTCGGGGATGAATGTTGCGCGGAGATCTCTCTTTTCGTTCCTGTTCTGCAACTATTCGTACTTAAAAAATCAGACGACCCTCAGAGATGCCGTACCGTTTTTTTTCAATTCAGATCAAGCCTCAAGAAGAACATCGGTCTGTGAGATAAACGAGGCGCTTTTCGAGAGCGGTACGGATATCAACGGATTTACGGTCGCGGATTTGGGGGAGCTTCCGGAAAAACCGAAGAGGAATATCCTGTGGATCCCGACGCTCCAAACCGCGATGAAGGACTTCATAAAAATAACGCATATCGCAGCAGAGTCCGAATCCCGAATTTATGTATTTGTTCCGAGCGAAGCATTTGAAAAAAAATTCAGCAGCGTATTTTTCGCTCAGGGACGCGAAAAAGACTTTGCGAAGTATCTGAGTCTGGTAAAAGGCGAAACTCTTTCAGAAGCGATTT
>JAGAAT010000036.1 GCA_017615095.1 bacterium | reverse complement strand
GGTTCCGAAATGCCGAAGGAGATTTTTGATGCTCTGGAGCGCGTGCGAGCCTCTCTCGTACAAAAAAAAGGTGAGATGCCTCCGCAGGATCTGCTTAATTTCTTCAAATAATTCAATTAGTTACAAAATATAAAAATTTTTGCCGATTTTTTTTGACATTCACCGAAATATCCTTATAAAGACGCCCGTTGCTTGGATGGGCGCTTAGCTCAGCTGGGAGAGCATCGGCCTTACAAGCCGGAGGTCGCAGGTTCAATCCCTGCAGCGCCTACCACTTCTTTTAAAATTGATGCGCGGTTGTAGTTAAGTCGGTTATAACGCCGGCCTGTCACGCCGGAGGCCGCCGGTTCGAGTCCGGTCGACCGCGCCATCTTTTTTTTTCCGCAAATAATTACAACATATCGGAGGCAAAATGGAAAGTAGGATCGCTGTATGCATTCCGACCTATAATGAAAAAGAGAATATCATAAAGATCATCGAGGCCGTTCACACCGAGCTGGCGACGGCGGATGTCTTTGTCGTTGACGACAATTCCCCAGACAAAACGGCTGAGATCGTCGCCGGTTATGCGAAGGAGCACCCGTTCGTTTCAGTCAAGGTCCGCCCTGCAAAAGAGGGGTTGGGCGCAGCCTATATCGACGGCTTCAAGACGCTGATCGAACGCGGATACGACTTCATAATCCAGATGGACGCCGATTTTTCGCACCAGCCGAAATATCTGCCCAAAATGCTTCAGAAGGCGAAGGAGGGTTTCGACGTTGTCCTCGGGTCGCGCTATGTCAAGGGCGGCGGAACAAAGAACTGGCCGCTTCTGAGGCGCATCATTTCACGCGGCGGCAGCTTTTACGCAAGCACTGTCCTCAGTACCGGCACAAAGGATGTCACCTGCGGGTACAAGTGCTGGCGGGCGGAATTTCTGAAGAGAGTCATTGCTGTTCCGATAGTCTTTGTCGGCTTCGGTTTCCAGATCGAAATGTCCTACAGGACGAAACTTTGCGGCGGCAGGGTCTTCGAAGTCCCGATAGTTTTCCCCGACCGTGAAGACGGCGTCAGCAAGATGAGCGGCAAAATCTTCAAAGAGGCGCTCTTCGGCGTCTGGAAGCTCAAAAGTCTCGGCAAAAAGCTGATCGAGGGCTGAAATGGATGCAAACGAAATAATCAAACTTATCAGTGAATCCAAAAAAAAGACGCCGGTCCGCGCCATTTTCAAGGGTGCGGTAGATGAGTGCGATTTTTCATCTCTTGCCGAGAGTTACCGCGGCACGGATTTCGTAGAAGTCTATGATGAACTTGAAATCATCAAGGACTTTTCCCGAAACAATCCCGGTCTGAAACTTGCGCGTCTTGAAAATGACCGCCGTAATTCGGCGATCCCGCTTGCCGATCTCACGAAGTACAACGCAAGGATAGAGCCGGGGGCTGTCATCCGCGATATGGTCGAAATCGGCGAAAAGTGCGTCATTATGATGGGGGCTGTCCTTAACATCGGCGCAGTGATAGGAGAGGGGACTATGGTCGATATGAACTCTGTGATCGGCGGTCGTGCGATCGTCGGAAAAAACTGCCATATCGGCGCCGGAACTGTGCTTGCCGGCGTGATCGAGCCTCCTAGCGCAACGCCGGTAATCGTTGAGGATGACGTCGTGATCGGTGCCAACGCAGTCGTTCTTGAAGGGGTAAGGGTCGGTCATGGTTCCGTGATCGCAGCGGGATCAGTCGTTACGAAGGATGTCCCTCCGCTCTCTCTGGCAGCCGGAGTACCGGCAAAAATCATCAAACAGGTAGACGACAAAACCAAATCCAAAACCGAGCTTGTCGAGTCGCTGAGGAATCTCTAAATGCTTCTCGAGGTTCGCGGACTTTCGGTAAAAATAGGAAAAAAACAGATAGTTGACGGTGTTTCGTTCGGCGTTGAAGCTGGCGAAAATGTCGCTGTGATCGGTGCAAACGGAGCCGGCAAGACCACGATGCTCCGGGCGATCGCCGGACTCAACGACTATTCCGGTTCGATCTTTGCAGACGGCGAAGAGATGCGTTCGGTAACGCCGCTCATGCGGGCGAGGAAGATCTCCTACGTTCCTCAGGGCGGTGCCGTCGACGGCGATTTCACAGTCGCTCAGTTTGTCGAGCTCTCCCGGTTCCCGTACCGAAAGCCGTGGGAGACGCTTACTCCTGAGGACAGAGCTGCTGTCGAGCGCGGTTTGAAGCTCACTGAGACACTCGAATTTGCCGGAAGGAGACTCTCGACGCTCAGCGGCGGAGAACGCCAGCGCGTGGTCCTTGCAGGCGCAATAGCCCAGGATACGCCGATCCTTCTGCTGGACGAGCCGCTTACCTTTCTTGATCCGCGCCAGCGCCGGACTGTATCTGAAATCACTCACAGGATAGTTGAAGGCGGCAGAACGGTCATAACGGTCACACATGAAATCAAGGAGGCTCTGCTCTATTCAACACGGATCCTGGCTCTCGCAGGCGGAAAGCTTCTCTTCGACGGGACCCCGAAGGGACTC
>JAGAAT010000035.1 GCA_017615095.1 bacterium | reverse complement strand
GGCCTTGGCTACGACCTCGTTGCAGGTGCAAACATTGCCGGATTCGAGAAGGTTGCAACCGCTATGATGGAGCAGGGACTCTTCTAATCGAAACCTGTTTTTCGGATTTTTTTTCGGGGAGCTTCGGCTCCCCGTTTTTATTTACAAGGAGGCTCCATGAAAAGGATATTTTTGGCTCCGTTTTTTCTCCTTTTGCTTTCAGTTTCTCTCACTGCCGATGATTATTCAAACGAAATCAAAATGCTGGCTCAGGATAAAAAGAAAATTGCCGATATCGAGAAAAGGCTTTCTGTAGAAGAAAAGGATTGTCTCGAACAGCCGCAGAATCTGGCAATCGAAGTTGTCAGGGAGCTTCAGATCTACTGCGATACCCGCGAATCGCTGAAAAACCGCCTTCCGCACTTGAAGGAGCTTCTTGCCGGTTACGAGGAGAGGCTTGCGGAGTTCAACAGGGAGTGCGGGAAAAAGGGCGGTGAGCCGGCGCTTTGTGAAAACTCTGAAATCGCCCTTTTGAAGTCGGCGGATGAGCTGAACGGCGAGCGCGAAAATTTTGACAAGGATCTCGAGCTCCTGGATAGCTCGGCAAAGAGGGCAAAGCAGATCAACGAAGAGAAAAATGATATCGCAAGGCGTGATTTCGACCAGAATATCGGCGACAATCTGAGGGCGAAAAAGAGCCTTATAAGCGCGACTCAGGATAGTCTGAAAAGAGATGAAAAACTTTTTAAGCTGTCAAGATCACAGACAGTTTCTGCAAAGAACTCTTCTGCAACCGCAAAAACGAGTGCTGAGGCTCTGCTGCTGAATCTGGATACTCTTCTGAAGATGAATGCGGAGCTCTTCACATTCACGCAGACAATGCGGAAAAAGGTGGATCAGGCAGATCTCCTCTGCATAAAAAAGCACGATGCCGAAAAGTGCCAGGCGGTCGAAAAAGAGATGGAGACTCTCTTTGCAGCGGCAAACGAAAAGCTTGATCAGTATAAATCAGAGAAGTCGAAATCGGGCTCTCTCGAGGATGATCTCCACCGTGATCTTCTCAAGGATATAGCCGCAAAAACCGAAAACGCAAAGCAGACGATGATCTCCTACATCAGGAGCCTTGAAGAGCAGAACGGACATCTGAAGCAGCGTTTAAGCACAAGCAGCAACGATATCGAAGTCGTAAAAAGCAGAAACAACCGGCAGCTTCTTAAAACCTACACCGGACTTGTTGACAAAATGAAGGAATTGGAACAGCAGAGTGCCGGATTTATTGCCTTTTTCAAAGAGGCAAACCAAAGGATCGATGCCTTCAACTCAAAGTGCACCAGTGAGCGTTCGGAACTGTCTGCCGAGTGCAGGATCGAGGGCGACAAGATCGTCTCAGAAGTCAATCAGACGATGGAAAATGTCTCAAAATATGCCGCTGATTTCAATAAGTTGAATAAAGATCTCAACGATTTCGCAAAAAAGTTCAACTAGCAGGATCCATAATAATTAAAATGCCGGGCGGGATACCGCCGTTTTTGCGGGACTTTCTACACTCTTTCCAGAACTTTTTCCATCCTTTCAAGAAAATCGCTCGTCTGGGTGTGGTCGGCGAGGGTGACTCTGAAGAATCCGGGGAGGTTTTTGAACGTGCTTCTGTCGCGGACGAAAATGTTCTCCTTTTCCATCTCCGAGAGGAGTTTCTGGAGCCTGGGATGCTGGACCATGATGTAATTGGCCTGACTGTCGTAGGCTTTGATCTCTTTTTTTCTGAAAAAATCGAGCATCGCGAGCTTGCAGTTTTTTACATCCTGAATGTACTTTTCCATGTACTGTTTGTCGTCGATAGCCGCCGCAGCTGCGACCTGTGCAAGCGAGCTTACGCTTTTTGGGTTCAAAACCTTCATAAGCTGGGAAATAAGATCAATATTCGTAAGGAGATAGCCTATTCTCAAGCCTGCCAGCGCCCACGCCTTCGAGAAGGTCCTCGTTACGATCAGATTCGGGAATTCGTCAAGGAGCGGGAGTACCGTTTTGCCGGAAAATTCGAAGTAAGCTTCATCTATGATGACGATCGAGTGCGATGCGACGGTGCAGAGTGTCGCCACCTGCTGTCTGTCAAGCAGAACGCCTGTAGGGTTGTTCGGGTTGACTACATATATCAGTTTTGTTGCTGGCGTCAGGTTTTCAAGTATGGGCGTAATGTCCGCTTTGAACGGATCGTCTGCCTCGATTATTCTGAGATCGGCACTGCGTGATTTCGCGTAGGTCAGAAAGTGCGTGTAGGTCGGCGAGGGGATGAGGACCTGATCGTGCGGCTCCAGAAAGACTTTGCAGATAAGATCAAGTGCATCGTCGCTGCCGTTGGTGACAAGTATTTCGTCGCTCGAACGACCGGTATAATCCGCAAGTTTGCGGCGAAGCTCCTTGCTGTAGAGCTCTGGATACCAGTTGAGCAGATTCTGGTTGTTCGCCATAGCGTCTACGATCGCATTTTTTACCGCGACCGAGGGCGGAAGAGTCGATTCGTTCCAGTCAAGCTTCAGAGGCGGCAGATCACACGTCATGTTGCCCTGAAGGATCTTGTCGCGGCTCGAAATCGGTGAGTATGGTTCAAGATCTTCTAAAAAACCCGATGTCAATCTTTTTTCAACAGTGATGTTGTGTTCCCTCATTTTTTTACCTTTAAATTCAAAATAAAGGCACTCTCACAAGCAAAAATTATGCCAATGACGAAAAAGGGCAGCTGCCGCCGGAATTTAAAAATAATTTTGCAAAATTTTTTCCAAGCCGGAGTCGCGGCGTAAAAAAAATGAAAAAATTTTTCAACCCCGGCAGAGCTCTGAAAGCGGATATCGAGCCGTTTCAGCGGCAAAAAATTGAAATAAAGCGCTTAGAAACTAGAATATTCCGATTTTTTTAATGTGAATGAAACGCGGAGGTATAGATGAAAAGGAGTTTCTTCCTGATTTTCGGCTTTATTTTGATAACGGTCCTCTTTTTGTGTTCCGCGTGCGGCGGAGAAGAGGAAGATAACGGCAATCAGACTGCGAACGTCCAGTGTTCGAACAATGCCGGCTGCACAAGGGATTCTTACTGCGATCTTGAAAACCCGCAGCTGGATCCCGAGCTCCAAACTCTGGTTTATTACTGCCGGAAACGTCAGATCTGCTCGAGTCAGGCTGAGTGTCCTGTCGGCTGGAGATGCCTGATGAGCGAAAATTTCTGCATCACCAGAGAGGAGGCTAATCAGGTCCTCTGTTCAAGCAACAGCGACTGCGTTTCTCTTGCCTACAACGCTGAATGCAACAGGGCGACAGGCGAGTGCTACATCCCGGGACAGAGCGGCGATACTGCCCCTGATTCAGGCGATACCACAATGCCCGATACCGGAGATTCGGTGTCTGATACCGGCGATTCTGTTCCTGATACCGGAGACTCGGTCCCGGATACAGGAGATAGTGTTCCTGATTCAGGCGACTCAGTTCCAGATACGGGAGATTCGCTTCCCGATACAGGTGATACGGGAGATACCGATGACGGCTACAAAAACGTGACATTCTTCAGTGACGACTTTGAAAATCCGGCAAACTGGAAGATCGCGATGGCTGCCGATTCAGCCAACCCGTGCTGGCAGCTCGGACTTCCCACATCGGGTCCTGAGGTGGCTCACAGCGGATCTAAGGTCATTGCCACGAACCTTGCCGGGAACTACAGCGACAACTGCGACGACATCATCTATTTCGTCAACCCGGAAAACGCCAGTCCTCTGCTTTTTATCCCGGATGCATCCGTTGTAAGGGTCGAGTTCTACGCGTGGGTCTCCATCGTCGGTTCACTCAATTCCCCGCTTGACTACGCGGAGCTCCTGATTCTTCCGGAAGACTCGATCTGGGGCTCTCAGGCCGGTGTCAAGCTGGTTGCAGAGGGCACCGCATCCACAAATTCGGCTCTCGATTCGACCGGCACCAAGCTCACGCAGCAGCTGGGGACCGCATACTACAAATTTACCGGCGATATTACCGGCTTTAAAGGTAAAAAGGTTCAGCTCGGCTTCCGGTTCGTCAGCGATTCAAGCGAAAACGATTTCGGTATATACATCGATTCGCTGAAGCTTTCTTACTAGCGGGGGCGGTATGGTATATCCTGCAGAAAAATTTGTAGGGCAGCTTCTGAACGAACGTTACCGCATCATCAAGCAGGTCGGGTCAGGCGGGATGGGTGATGTTTACCTTGCCGAGCATGAGATCCTGCATAAAAAGCTTGCTGTCAAGATCCTTCATGTCGAGCAGAGCAAGAACCGTGAATATGTCGAGCGCTTCCGCCGCGAGGCGATTTCTGCCTCCAGTATCGGTCATGTCAACATCGCCGATGTGTCCGACTTCGGTTACACGAACGAGGGCAACGCATACTTCGTCATGGAGTACGTCGAGGGTCACTCGCTTGCCGAAGAGCTCAGGGAAAAGCACTCCCTGCCGCTCGAGTTCGCGATCGCTGTTGCCTCTCAGGTCGCTCTGGCGCTCTATTCGGCTCACGGGAAGGGGATAATCCACCGTGATCTTAAGCCTGAAAATATCCTTCTTACTGAAAAGGACGGGACCTATCCGTTTGTGAAGATAGTCGATTTCGGTATCTCGAAGATCCGTCACTCGATGCTTGAGCCGAATCTGCGCTACCACACTCTGACCAAGACTGGAGCTGTCTTCGGAACGCCGGAGTACATGTCTCCCGAGCAGGCTGCCGGTGAGGAGATCTACGCTGCGAGCGATATCTATTCACTCGGCATAATCATGTATGAGATGCTGACTGGCCAGCTGCCGTTCTATGATACCAACTATATGAAAATATTGAGCAAACAGCAGTTCGACATCCCGAAGCTGCCCTCGGCGGTGAACCCAGAGATAACCGGCGACATCGATGCGATAATAATGAAGTGTCTCGAAAAAAAGAGCTGCAACCGCTATGAGTCGATGCTTCAGCTTCTGGGCGATCTAAAGGCTGCGTATATCCGTCACGGGCTTGAATCGAAGCTGAATCTGGCATTCGTTTTCAACACGGGTACCGTACAGAGCATCAACCCGCTTCTGGTCGAAAATCCATACGACCGTGAGATCAAGAGTATCCTCGACGATACGAAAAAACGCGGTGAAAAGGTCACTATGGATAAGGGCGGGGCTGGCTCGCTCACGCTCAAAATCGCGGTGATCGTATCCCTTCTCACACTCGGCGTCTTTGCCGTTTGGAGCTATCAGAACAAGGTGAACAAGCCTATAGTCGCGGAGAGGACGCAGCTCCCGAAGCCGGAAGAGCCGAAGCTTCAGCCGGAAAAGAAGCCGGAACAGCCTCAGCCGGTCAACAAAAAGAAGGCACCGGCCGCTGCACCTCAGAAATCATCAAAAAAGACGATGACGCTCAAAGTCAATTCGAATATCCCCGGAGTCAGGGTCTATGACCGTGAAACCGGTAAAACCATCTGCAAAAAGACTCCGTGCGAACGCAAACTGCCGAAGGCGGAGAGCGGGATGATGATTTTGGGCTTCGAGTACGACGATTTTACGATAAAACCGATGGTCATCTCGCTTGACAGAGATATGACAGTTAATTTGAACCTGAAGACGACGGAGGTTGAGCAATGAACAAGAAGATTTTTGTTTTGGACACGAATGTTCTCATTTCGGATCCGAAGGCGATTTTCCACTTCGACGAACACGATATCGTGATTCCTATAGTTGTTATCGAGGAGCTCGACAAGTTCAAAAAGGATATGAACCAGATCGGTCTTTCGGCAAGGGCGTTCGCCAGACATATCGAGGAGCTGCGCCAGCAGGGGAGCCTGATCGACGGTGTTCCGCTGGCAAACGGCGGATCGGTCAAGATCGTTCTGATGGGTGAGGCGGAACTGCCAGGGCCCAAGCTCAGCACAAGCTACGCCGACAACGTGATCCTCAGCACTGCATACGAAATCAAGCAGAAGAATCCAGACCGCGAGGTAACGCTCGTAAGCCGCGACGTCAACCTCAGGATCAAGGCGGATGCATACGGCATCAACGCCGAAAACTACCGCAACGATACGATAAACTTCAACAAGCTGCCTACCGGATACGACACGGTGAATGTCAGCGGCGAGCTTATCGACCGCATTTTCGAGACAAAGAAAATACCGCTCGAAGAGCTTGCCGGCACGCCTTTCGAGACCGGTCACGCGAATCAGTTCTTCCACCTTATCGACGAGATCGCCGGCGAGCAGCATCAGGCGACCGTAAGGCTCGATCCCTTTGAAAACGCCCTTGTGCCGCTCAGGCAGTTCAAGAGCGTCTGGGGGCTCAAGGCAAGGAATTTCGCTCAGAAGCTGGCGCTTGACCTCCTTCTTGACGACCGCGTCAAGCTTGTCAGCCTGCTGGGTACAGCTGGTACCGGAAAGACCCTTCTTGCGATCGCCTGCGCTCTTCAGAAGTGCCTTGAAGAGGGCAAATACACCAAGATGCTTGTCGCAAGACCGATCTATCCGATGGGCAAGGATATCGGCTTCCTCCCCGGCACGATCGATGAAAAGCTTAAACCGTGGATGCAGCCTGTTTTCGACAACCTTGAATATCTTCTCGCCGGTCACGACATGGCGAGCATGGGCAAGATGAATGAACTTCTGGCGAGCCATGTTATCGAGGTCGAGGCGCTGACCTACATCCGCGG
>JAGAAT010000034.1 GCA_017615095.1 bacterium | reverse complement strand
TATGAAACTTTTCCGTCTTTCTCAACACGCGCCGCACCTTCACTAAATTCAAATGCTGAATCATAAATAGGAGCAATCACAACTCTGCCGCAGCCGTCAATAAAACCGACTTTTCCGTTTTGTCTGATCAAAAAACGCTGTTCAGTTTTCCCTTTGTTTTTGTAGCACTTTTCGAACTCGGCTTTTGTCATCATGAAATCAGTTTCATTTGTGGTTTCTGCGTGGAGAAAAAGCGGCAGGAATAAAATTATTAAAATCAAATATTTCATCATAGGTCTCCTTAATTATTAAAGTGCGGGTCAATAAACAGCGGATTTTATTTGATTCTCGGAAATAGGCAAGAGCCAATCGGCTTAACGCCGGAGCTGATCTGAGATTCGGGCTTGCTGCTGACGAATGTTACGTTTTAGGTTTATTTAATTTTGTTTTTGGGTACAATATCAGGCTATTTTTAGTTAATTTTGACACAGGAGATTTCTATGGCAGTAAAAAAGGGCGACAAAATCGCAGTTCACTACAAAGGTTGGCTTAACGAAAACGAGCTTTTTGATTCATCGTACGAGTCGGGTGAGCCGATAAAATTCGAGGTCGGTGCAAAGATGGTCATCGACGGTTTTGACGAGGCTGTTCTCGGGATGGAGATCGGCGACAAGAAGAGAGTCGTTGTTCCTCCGGAGAAGGCTTACGGCGAGTATGACGATAACTTCGTTTTCAGTTTCGGCCGCGGCGAGTTCCCTGCTGGTGCCGAGATCAAGGTCGGCTCGATGTTCAACATGCAGTCGGCGGAGGGCGATGTTATTCCGGTAGTTGTCAAGCAGATCGAAGGCGATCTCATCACTCTTGACGCAAACCACCAGCTTGCCGGCAAAACGCTGACTTTTGACCTCGAGCTTGTTGCTACCGGTGTAGAGGTGCCCGATTTCCATCACCACTGCGGATGCGGCTGTGAAGAAGACGGCTGCGGCTGCGGCGACGACTGCGACTGCGGTGATGACTGCGACTGCGAAGAGGATCACGACAACGGCGGACATGGCTGCGGCTGCGGTTGCGGACATCATCACTAGCCGGTGAAACGTACTGATTTGATTGAAATTTTATTCATTTCCATTCCGGAGCGGATAATGAAACGTTATATTGCTTTGCTGCTGCTGAGTCTTGCGCTTTTTTGCGCGGCGTGCGGCGGTTCTAACGATCCCGGCTCTGACGGGGATACTGTTTCCGATGAAGACAACTCTCAAAATGACGGCGACGAGGAGGATGACGAGGATTACGACGAGATCCCTGCCGGATCGATTTTCGGTGCGCCGAAGCTGAATCCGTCAGGCAATATCCCGCTGAGCGCCTCAATTTTGATGAAGGCTGACGGCGTTGCCAAAGTTTCGGTCACGGTGAAGGATATCGATCCCGACAAGCCCGATTTCGTCCGTGAATACGAAACAGACGATGACGCCGGGGATTTTGAAATCCCGATCCTGGGACTCTTTGCTGACACTAAAAATGAAGTGAATTTAAAAGCTTACGATGCAGCAGGGGAGGTTATCGAGGAACGTCACGTCAAGATCAAAACAGCTGCTCTGCCCAAGGATTTTCCGACGATCACGATTAGCGGAAAGATCGAAAGCGGCTGGACTCTCGTGAACTGGCTCCGCACTCCGCGCTCGAGAACGGAGATGAACGGCATCGCGGTCGATGAGTACGGCAGAGTCCGCTGGTTCACAGACCTCTTTTCGCCGGTCTGCTTCCCGATCGTGATCAGCGGCGATACATTCTACTGCGGCGGAGGTGAAGGCGAGACCCACATCGACCACTATGATTTTATGGGCTATCCGCTTGATTCGGTCGATGTCGCCCCGCTCGGCTACAAAAAGGTCCACCACGAGGTAACATTCACTTCCGACGGTAACTATCTTGTCGGTGTCGACAAGGCGGGAAGCGAATACATCGAGGATCACATAATAGAAATCAATGCCGGCGACGGTTCGCTCCGCGGTTCATGGGACCTGAACGACACCTTCCCGGATGTCGCCGATCTCTTTATCGACATGATGATGACGAGTCCGGATATCCCCGGTCAGACCAATAACCCGATCCACCACAACGCGATCTTCTACGATCCAAGCGATGATACGCTGATCGTCTCGTCGCAGACTGCCGGAATCGCGAAAATCACCCACAAAAAGTACCTGAAATGGTACCTGGCGCCGCATCTTTTCGGGTTGATCGACGATGCCGACAAGGACGGGAAAAGTGACTCTTTTGTCGAAAAATATAATCCTGACAACATGCTGACCTGGGTCGGTGACTACTACCAGACAGTTGACGGAAAGAACACCGTCGGTGAAAATTATGTCAACGAACGTGCGCCGATAAACGGGATCCCGTACGAGGTCTACTCTCCGTTTGAGTTCAGATATGCCGAATTCTTCCTGACTCCTTTGGATAAAAACGGAAATGAAATCACAGATATGGATGTCGTGAACGGCTTCGCTTCGACTGATGATTTCGCCTGGCCGTTCAGAGGTCACAACCCGACTATCCTGAAAAACGGTAACCTGATGATGTTCGACAACGGTCTTGCCCGCAACTTCAGTTTCCCGCCGATTTCGCCGAATCACTACAGCCGTGTCGTCGAGTACAAGATCGTCCCCGACAAGGACGGTTACGGCGGAACGATCCAGCAGGTTTGGGAGTACAAACTTGAGAGCGACCCGATGTGGTACGCGATGAGCCTTATCGTCAGCAGTGCACTGGAGCTTGAAAACGGCAACCGTCTCATAACTTCCGGTTCGATCGGCTCTTCGTTCATTCCCGATATGTTCCGCAGCCAGTATGCCGACGGTCCTGTCGGAGCTTTTGTCGTCGAGGTCGATCCTTCGGACAATTCAGAGAAAAACAGGATAACTTTCGACAGATACATCGATGACGAGTTCCCGATAAACGAGTTCTCCATCTACCGCTCATACAGGTTCCAGATTGCAGCGAGGATCAAAAAGATAGAAAAGTGAGGTTTGAATGAACCGCCTGACAGCGGCATTTCTGCTTATTGTTTTTGTTTTTCCGGTTTTGTACGCGGAGGATGACTCGGAAATCGAGCGGCAGCTTCAGAACCAGGCTCTTCTCCTGCTTGCTTCGGCGAAACACGAGTGCGGAGATTTGTCCCGAAAAAACAAGGCATTGGCAGACTCAATGGAGGGCATAAGGCGTCAGGCTGTCGAGCACAAAAATACCTCGGTGAACCTCTTTTCCGACGCTGTCTACCTGCTCGGATATCTTCAGGATCGTGTTCGCGATGTCTGCGCGGATATAGTCTTTTCATCTCCTGAAAGTGTCGCCG
>JAGAAT010000033.1 GCA_017615095.1 bacterium | reverse complement strand
TTTTGTCCTGATTTATAAAATTTTTACCTATAATACTCAGCGTGTGCCGCAGAGATTCTTCTCCTGCTATGCAGTGTCAGGACCTGCGGACTTCTTTTTTTTATTCCGGTTCATCTGCAAAACCAACCTGATTTATGGGGGAATAAGACTCCACTCAACAGTGAAAACGGCAATACGGTTTGACTTTTTCAGAGTGTGCTTATTTATCTTTATCACCAAGAACTCTTTAGGAGGAGGATATGGCAGATAACGAAAATGTTTTTCCGGAAATTTTACCGCTTTTTCCGGTGAGGGATGCGGTTTTGTTTCCATTCAGCTCTCAGAGCGTTTCAGTCGGCGGAGACGGCGCTGCCCGCGCAGTAAGAGCAGCCCAGGAGGTCGGAAATTTCGTGATTTTCGTAGCTCAGCGCTGGTCTGAGGCGATCGACAGGATCAACGAGGGGACGATCTATTCGGTCGGAATGGTCGCTCTCATCACGAAATCGCAGACGAAGATCCACGGTAAGGAGTCGATCCATGTTCAAGGTTTGAAAAAAGCTAAAATAAAATCAATAGCTTATGATGAAAATAGAAATGTCTTTTTCGGCCAGATCGAGGTCATAGAGGAGGATACGAGCTTTGACGAGAACCTCTGCAAAAGCATGTTCAGAGAGGTCGATCAGCTGCTCGAAGCACTGAAGGAATCGCTTACTCCGCAGTTTTTCAATGCCTACCGCGCCATCAAGGATCCTGCCCGTCTTGCCGAATTTTTGATGAACACCTTCTCGAAGTCCGTCCAGCTTTCGCAGAAGGTCCTTGAGGAAAACGCACCGCTTGCCAAGCTCGAATCTGCATTGGCGGTGCTTCGCAAGGAGGTTATGGCATCCCAGCTCCAGCACATGATCCGCCACAAGACGATGGAGACTCTGAGCAAGGATCAGAAGGAGGCGTTTCTCCGCGAGGAGATGAAGGTCATCCAGAAGGAGCTCGGTGCGGAGGATCCGTACAATGCCGAGATCGCGGAGTACGAAAAGAAGCTCGAGTCTGATTTCCTGCCGGAGCAGGCTGCGGTCGAGGCGAGAAAGCAGATCGACAGACTCAAAACGATGCATCCGGCAAACCAGGAGAGCATTGTCGTCAGGACCTGGCTGGATACGGTTTTCAGCCTCCCGTGGAAAGATTCTACCGAGGATAACAAGGATATAAACCGTGCCGAAAAGGTCCTGGAGGAGGATCATTACGGGCTGGAGGACGTCAAGGAGCGCATCCTTGAATTTCTGGCTGTCCGTCAGATCAACGGCGACCAGACCTCGAAATCGCCGATCCTCTGCTTCGTGGGGCCTCCCGGTGTAGGCAAAACCTCGCTGGGACGGTCGATCGCACGGGCTTTGGGCAGGAAGTTCCACCGCCTGAGTCTCGGCGGACTGCACGACGAGGCGGAGATCCGCGGTCACAGACGGACATACGTCGGAGCGATGCAGGGCAAGATCCTGGAGGGTCTCAAGATCTGCAAGTCGAACAATCCCGTCTTCATGCTGGACGAGATCGACAAGCTCGGCAAGGATTTCCGGGGCGATCCGTCGTCGGCTCTGCTCGAGGTGCTTGATCCGGAGCAGAATTTCTCCTTCCTCGACAACTATATCGGCATCCCGTTTGACCTAAGCAGGGTATTTTTCATTGCGACGGCGAACTGGGAGGATTCGATCCCGGAACCGCTGAAGGACAGGATGGAGGTGATAAGGCTTTCGGGTTATACCGATCTCGAGCGTGTCCAGATCGCGAAGCAGTACCTCATCCCGCGTCAGCTCGAAAACAACGGTCTGCCGAAAAAAAGCCTGCAATTCACGACCGACGCGCTGAACTTCATCTCTCGGAGATATACCCGTGAAGCCGGTGTCAGGAACCTTGAACGCTGTATCGGTTCGGTCTGCCGGAAGGTCGTCACGCTCAAGGTGAAGGGCGAGGAGTACCCGAAAAAGATCACACAGACGGTGGTCGAAAAGCTCTTGAAGCTGCCTCCGTTCTCTGAATCCGAGCTCGAAAAGAACGAAAATATCGGCGTCGTCACTGGGCTTGCATGGACGCAGTTCGGCGGTGCGACTCTCAGGATCGAGTCGAACTGGATGCTCGGCAAGGGCAATCTGATCCTGACAGGTCAGCTCGGAGACATAATGAAGGAGTCGGCAAGGATCGCGCTCTCCTACATCCAGAGCAATGCCGAAAAGTTCGGACTCGGCAAGGATTTCGTGCTTGAAAACAAAGATATCCACATCCACTTCCCGGCAGGTGCGACTCCGAAGGACGGCCCCAGCGCCGGGATCACGATAACGACATCGCTGCTCAGTCTTTTCCTCGGCAGAAAGGTCGATCCGAGGATCGCTATGACAGGCGAAATCAGCCTCACGGGCGATGTCCTTCCGATCGGAGGGCTCAAGGAGAAACTGCTTGCTGCGAAGCGCAACGGCGTCGTCAAAGTCTTTATGCCGGAGGCTAACCGTTCGCTTTACGAAAGCATATCCGCGGAGATCCGCGCAGGTATCGAACCCGTATTCGTAAAGAGCTACGCCGAAATTTTCAAGTCGCTCTTTTCGTGATTAGCGTCTAAAATTACTCTCTAAAAACTTGAAAACCGACACTCTCAATTTATCATCCTGCGTTTTTTATTGGAGGCAAAAATGTTTGATGTAAAGCTTATTCTTTCAAATCCCGATAAGGTGAAATTCAACATGAAAAACCGCAACTACACCGACTTTTCGCCGGTTGACGAAATCCTGTCGCTGAGTGAGCGGAGAAAGGCACTCATCACCGAGTCGGAGCAGACGAGGGCGCGCCAGATGAGCCGTTCCAAGGAGATGCCGAACGTTATGAAGAGCGGCACGCCGGAAGAGAAAAACGCGATAAAGGAGGAGCTGAAAGAGCTCAGCGAAAAGGTGAAATCGTACGGTCCGCTCGTAAAGGATATCGAGGATAAAATCGACAAAATCGTGATGAGCCTGCCGAATATGTTCGCCGATTCGACTCCTCTCGGCAAGGATGAAAACTCGAATGTCGTCGTAAAGACCTATGGAGAAAAGCCTGTTTTCGACTTCCAGCCGAAGGAACACTTCGACATCGCGACAACGACGATCGACTTCGAGCGCGGCGTCAAGCTTTCGGGATCGCGCTTCATAATCTACAAGAGCGATATGGCAAAGCTTGAGCGTGCAGTCATGTGCTTCATGCTCGACAACGCAGCTAAAAACGGCTACACCGAGATCGTTCCTCCGGTAATGGTCAGCCGCGAGACGATGACCGGTTCAGGTCAGCTTCCCAAGTTCGAGGACGATGCCTACAAAACGACCGACGACATGTTCATGATCCCGACGGCGGAGGTAAGCCTTGTCAATATGCACCGCGGCGAGATCCTCGACAATTCGATGCTGCCGATCAAGTACGCTGCCTACACGCCGTGCTTCAGACGCGAGGCTGGAAGCTACGGAAAGGATATGAAGGGCATAATCAGACTTCATCAGTTCAACAAGGTCGAGCTTGTAAAATTCTGCCGTCCCGAAGAGTCGATGGCTGAGCTCGACAGCCTTCTTGCAAACGCTGAGGAGATCCTTCAGCTTCTCGGCATCCACTACCGCGTAGTCAACCTCTGCAGCGGTGACCTCGGCTTCAACGCGGTCAAGACCTTCGATATCGAAGTCTGGCTCCCCGGTCAGCAGACCTACCGCGAGATTTCGAGCTGCTCCAGCACCGGAGATTTCCAGGCGAGACGCGCCAACATCAGGTTCAGACGCGATGCGACCCAGAAACCTGAGCTCGTCCATCTGCTCAACGGTTCGGGACTTGCGATCGACAGGACCCTTGTTGCGATAATCGAAAATTACCAGCAGAGCGACGGTTCAGTAAAGGTACCGGAAGTCCTTAAAAAATATCTCGGCGGCGCGGAGAAGCTTTTCCTTTAGATCCCGCTTCAAAATTTTTCCCCTGAAAAGTGCATAATTTTTGAAAATCCGTATAATCCCCTGTTTTGATTGTATGGAGGGTACGATGAAAGCTTTTTTGATTTCAATGGCGCTTCTTTTTGTTTCGTTTACGCTTGCGGCTGAAGATCCGATGACGCCGACTGTAG
>JAGAAT010000032.1 GCA_017615095.1 bacterium | reverse complement strand
CAAGGCTCTTCAAAATCTTGTTGATTTCGTGAGTCGTTATGAATGTGAAGAGGAAGATGATAAGGATCGCTGCGATAGCGTAGATCACACCTAAAACGACGATCTTTGTGTAGCTTTCCCAGCTCGGAAGGGCTGATGCTATCGTGACTACAGTGATTTTGTAGCCTCCGAGCGAGTCTGTCGGCAGAGAGAACCCGGACATGTGAGTCCAGTGGTTGAGGATCTTCGTGCTCTGCGAGTCGATCGAGTTGATGAGCTCGTCGGTGTATCTCTGAACAGTGTCGGACCCGAATGTATCCTCGATCGAAGCCCACTTCTGATCGTTGTTGCTGCCGATAAGGGACTTGTCGCTGTAGATCCTGATGGGCATCGGGAAGATGACTGTCGAGAATGCATCGGTGATCTTCCTTGTGCTGACAACGGCAAAAAGCGATTCGCCGGAGCCCGGATAATTTTTCATAACAGGAGCAACGCCGATAAGGTAGAACTCGTTTTTGATCTTGACGATACCGTCGGAAGCGAAGCCCTCCTTCAGAGCACGGTCAACAGCCGGGATGCCGGCATACGAAGACATGAGCTTCTGCGTCCCTTCTATATCAAGGACCTCGCCGTCGCTCTTTACGATCGAGTAGTCGATGTCGGATTTGACCGGTGAAATCACTGCGGGAGCGCTTTTTGACGCAGCCTTTTCGAATTTAAGGTGACGTGCGACCGAAAAGGAGTTCTCGATAAGGGAATAATCTGCGTTTTTCAGTTGAGCCTCGATAAGTCTCGCGGCATTCTTTTCGCCCTGCTGGACGTCTATTTTGTTCAAGAGATCCTTGAAAAGCAGGAAGTGAAGGCTCGCAAGTGCGCAAATGACGACTGCGATCAAAAAGAAAATTTTGAGTTTCAAAACCAGGTTTGTGAACATCTATCTCTCCGTCTGTTAATTTTTTTATATGTTTGTGCGGGCATCAATGGTGGTCGCTTTGCCGTTCTCGATCTGGTATTCCAGAATCATCTGTGCGTTCGGAACGACTGTGAAACCCTCACGGAAAATCAGTTCCGTGCCGTAGTAAATCGCGATGTTGCAGCTGCCGGCTGCGATATCCGGGATGTCGATCTTGTTGCTGCCCGGTCTGATCAGGAAAAGATAAGGCAGCTTCAGGATCTTTACCGTGGCGGTGTTCCACGAGAATGATTTGTCGATGACCAGATACTCGCCGTCCGCGCTGAAGGTTTGAAACTGCGAAGTGTGCGGTTCGATGGTGAGCGAAGCGATCTCCTTGTTTGAAGATTTTTCCACGATCAGGACTTCACGCGCGAAATCCTCTCTGTTTTCGATGAAGAGCGATGAGTTGAGCGGCAGCAGGATGCTGTGGCGGCTGAATGCGGCGCCCGTCAGCTCGATCTTTTCCTGAAGAGGCTTTTCGGTGCTGTAGCCCTCGACGACCAGCGAATATTTTTCCTGCTCATGCGATATGGTCGGAGCCTTGACCGGTATCAGCCAGTAGTTGTCGTTGATCGTCTGCGTCTCTCTCTTTTCGATACCGACCTTGTAGAAAAGTCCGATATTGAGCCTTTCTGCCGAAAGCAGGAAGGGGCAGAGAACCAGAAGCGATGCAAAAAGACAAAAGGATAACTGCTTTTTCAAAATTACTCTCCTTTAGTTCGATTTTGACTCGATTTCTTCTATCCGGTCTTTAATGACCTTGATCATTTCGGCGTCATCGGTGCTCTCTTCAGCCCTTTTCAGGGTGTCGACAGCCTCGCGGAACCTGCCGATGCTGACCTGGGTGTTTGCCAGACCGATGAGGCATTTTATGTTTTTGGGATCGACGGTGAGCGCCTTTTCGAAGAGCGAAACTGCCTCTGCGAACATCTTCATCGAAACGTAGCTTGTCGCAAGTTCGTAGATGTCGTCAGCGGTTTCGTCGCCCTTGAAGGTCTCGTCGACTTTTTCCTTCATGTTTTTCACGGTTTCGGCAAGATCGTCCTCGTTCGCTACCGGGATCAGAGCTTTGAACTCCTTGAGAAATTCGGACTCAGGATAGTTGATGAGAAGCTCCTGAAGCAGCTGTGTCGCGCTGGAGTAGTCATCAACGCTGATGTAAAACTCAAGCTCGTCAAGCTGCGTGAGCGGCGGCTCCTTTTCGTTGTCGGTGAAGTCCTGACGGACCTCTGCGGAAACGACGTTTTTGTCGAATCCGGCGAAGGAGTCGTCGAAATCCTGCCCCGCAAGTTCGGACATGAGATCGTTGAACTGTTCCGCCGATGCTGCGATCTCCTTTTCGGCAACATCTGCCGGGACCTCGGGAGCGGTGAGCGCATCGTAACGTTTAGTGATCTCGGCAAGACGCGGATTCCCGCTGCCGAGTATGTCGTTCGCGTCGGAGAGGAGATCTGCTATCTCGTCAAGCTTGTTGCGTTTGAGCTTGAGTTCGATGAGGTCGAGGATGAGCTCTCCTGCCTTCTGTTCGTTACCGGTGAAGATGTAGGATTCGATCAGGATGTCGTACGCGACCTCCGAGTTTTCCCAGCCTTCAGATCCGGTGATCTTTTCGATCGCCTTGTCGTAAAGCTTGTACTGCATGAAGGTCTTGGCCTCTTTCAGCAGAGTCTTGAGATCTTCGTGCTGCTCTTCAGGAGCCGCTTCGACCATGTCGATTTCAAGGTCGAGATCGTCGGAACGCGGTTTAGAAGGCGTGCCCGTGATGTCGCTGATATCTCCTGCGGAGCTCTTGATCTTGTCGGAGATCAGAGACCTCAGACGGTCGTTCTCGTTGAGGACGGCAAGCGCTTCGCGGTCGTTTTCATCAAGCTCGAGCACCTTGCGGTACATCTCGTTGCGTTCGGCAAAATTCTTGTTTTTGAGGTGTATCGCGGCGATGTGCTTGTAGGTCGAGATCAGCTTCTGGTAGTCGTTCGTCTTTTCGAAGACGAAGGCAAGCTGCGTCATCAGACCGATATCCTCCTGATGGTCTACGATAAGCTTCTGGAGGATTATCAGCGCGTTGTGGTAGCTCCCGCGCCTGATGTAGAGCTCGGCGAGTTCCCTGCCGAACGAAGATCCGTTTGTCGAAGCTGAATAGAGCAGCTTGAGGACGGATGCGTATTCGTTGATTTTGTCGCTGCTTTTCAGCGATTCGGCGATAGGAACAAGGATCTTGACCGCCTCGGCGTTCATCCCTTCGGAGATCAGCATGTTCGCAAGTTTGACCTTGATGCTGAAATTCTTCGGGTAGAGATCGCAGATCTTTTTGAGAATGCTGATCGCCGCGACGTTGTTGCCGTTCTTCTGGTAGAAGTTTACTGCGACGTTGTAGCGGAGTGCAGCATCCTTGATAAGCCCGCTCTGCTTGTCGTAATCGGCAAGAAGAACGTTGATCTTCCCGTGTTCCGGATTGATCATCAGCGCCTGTTTGAGAACGGCTTTCGCCTTGTTCAGGAAGCCCTTTTTCTCGAAAAGCGCAGCAAGCTTTTCGTAAATCTCTATAGCTTTGACATCCTGACCTGACCGTCCGTAAATTTCCGCCAGACGAAGGTAGGCGCGGTCGTCGTCGGGATTTCTCCGTATCAGTTCTTCGTAGCGTTCTTCGTCTGTCTGAACGCCTTTGCCTTTACCTAGTTTTATGTTAGCCAATTTAAGTGTCCTTCAATTATTTTTTAATTCTCTCAATGTAGGTCCCTTCGATCGTGCTGATCTTGATGACGTCGCCTGTCGAGATGAAGAGCGGGACCATTATCTGACCGCCGGTAACAAGCTTCGCCGGCTTGTAGGATGTCGTAACGGTGTCGCCTTTGAAGCCGGGCTCCGTGTCGGCGATTTCGATTTCAAGGAACTGCGGCAGATCGATGGAGATGGGTTCTCCGTTGTAGAACTGAACCGTAACAGGAGTGTTTTCAGGCATATAGGGAAGAACATCCTCGACAACTTTTTTGTCGATAAGGATCTGCTCGTAGGACTCGTTGTCCATGAAGCAGAAGTGGTCTCCGTCCGGATAGAGATATTCCATCGACTTTTCTTCGAGGTCGGGCGTATCTACGCGCTCTCCCGAGAGGAAGGTGTTTTCCGCGATCGCACCGGTAAGGATGTTTTTAAGCTTTGTCTTGATTACTGCACGGCGTTTCTGCTGAATGTGCTGCATTTCAACGATTTGGTACGGGGTCCCGTCGATTTCGATCCTGAGGCCCTTTCTGAATTCGGATGTTTGAATTGACATGCTAATCTCCTATAAAAAAGCGCAAAAAAAACAGGTCGGTATGATATTTTTAATATATGGTATGTCAAGTTTAGGGTTATTCTGTTGAAAAGGCGCTGTTTTCCGGCGGCCGGCTTCTCAAAAAACTTGAATATGGGGCAATCAATTTTATATTAAAAGTCCGTAATTTTTGATGGAGGCAGAGATGGCAGTTGTCGGAATAGATTTCGGCACGACAAATTCGTGCGTTGCGGTTGTAAAAAACGGTCAGATCGAAATAGTCAAGGATGCCGGCGGAGGCAACACCATCCCGTCGATAGTCAGTTTCGTGAAAAACGGAGTCTCCGGAGAAATCGAAAAGGTCTGCGGCAATGCGGCGCGGCAGCATCTGCTCACAAACGCGGAAAACACGATCTACTGCGTCAAGCGTCTGATGGGCTGCGGCTTCAAAAGTCCGCTCACGGCGCAGCTGATGCCGATGCTCTCGTACAAGCTGATGCCGGGAGAGCAGGGCAACGGCCTTTTAATATATGTACCTGTCCTTGACAAATATTTCACGGCTGAGGAGATCGCCTCCTACATCCTGACGGAACTCAGGTCGATGGCCGAGCGCTACCTCGGTGAATCGGTGACGAAGGCGGTCATCACGGTCCCTGCCTACTTCAACAACAAGCAGCGCCAGGCGACCAAAGATGCAGCTTCGATAGCCGGTATCGACGTCATGCGTATCATCAACGAGCCGACTGCAGCGGCGCTGGCGTACGGTTTCGAGCAGGGCAAAAACAACTCTCAGCTGCTGTCGGTATTTGACTTCGGCGGCGGCACCTTCGATATCACGATCATGGAGGTTTCGCAGGATGCCTTCAACGTTGTCGCTACTGCCGGGAACACCCTGCTGGGCGGCGAGGACATCACTAACGCGCTGGTCAACTTCCTGCTTGACGATCTTAACAAAAAATACGGTATCGTTGACGACGACCCGCTTGTCAAGGTGAGACTGCGCGACTACGCCGAGACGGCAAAAAAGAACCTCACCGTTCAGACGACGGTTTCGATCGAGATACCCTATCTGAAGGAGGTCAACGGTCAGTTCATCCACTACCGGATCGACATCACGCGAGATCAGCTCGAGGAGCTTGCAAAGCCCTTCATTGACCAGTCGATTTCGATTTTCGACAAGACTCTCCGCGAGATCCAGCTCTCTCCTGATGCGCTGGCAGGCGTTATCCTGATCGGCGGTCAGACGAGGATGCCGCTTCTGCAGCGTGCGATAGCGAACTTCTGTCCGAACACGCCGATCCTCAAGAACATCAACCCTGACGAGACGGTCGCAGCCGGTGCGGCATTGCAGGCGAAGCTGCTGAACGACGGAACGCTCGGTGGTCAGAACAGCGACATGCTGCTGCTTGACGTAACGCCCCACAACCTCGGGATCGCGGTCGGAAAGGACCTTTTCTATACCTTGATACCCAAGAACTCTACAGTCCCGACCTCGGTCGACGACATCTTCGTAACGTCACGCGACAATCAGGACAAGGCTAAGATCCTGCTGCTCCAGGGCGAGTCGCAGATCGCGTCCGAGAACGAGATCCTTGGCGAATTCGAGCTCGACGGTCTCCGTCCGGCAAAGCGCGGCGAGGTAAAGATCAAGGTCACCTACGAGATCGACATCAACGGCATCGTTACGGTCCAGGCGATGGATCTCGAGACAGGCGTTTCGCAGCGTATCACGGTCGCATCGACCGGCAACATGTCGAAAGAGGAGCTTGCGAAGAAGATCGAGGAGAACTCGGACTACTACCTCGACCTTGCCGAAAAGACGATGATCGACGAGATCGTACAGAGCATAGAAAACTACCTCTTCGAGCTCGAGATGATGAAGCCGAAACTTTATCAGATCCTTTCGTCGTCGAAGGTCGGCGCAGACAAAATGGAGAAGATGGAGACCCTTATCGCCGGCACGAAGGCATATATCAAAGGCGAGCAGCTCCAGCTTGAAAAACTTCAGGACATCGAGACGAAACTCGACACGCTTCAGAACACCTACAAAAACCTCATCAACCACTCGGATGAGACGGTCGGAGACGGCGGTCTTTTCAGTTAAATATCGATAATTTTTAGATTTTTTATTGCGCTGTCAAGGAGGTCGTTGATCTCCGGTTCGAGCTTTTTCTCTTCTGCGAGGACTCTTTCGAGCTTTCCTTTGATGATCGGTGATTTCGGCAGGAACGCCGTGCAGCTGTCCGGCGCGTTTCGGATCGAGATCGGGAATGTGCCGATCCTTTCGGCGATCGCGATGGTGTCGTTTTTGTCCGAGGTTATCAGCGGACGGATGACCGGCATCGTCTTGACCGCATCGTTGATGCAGGTGAGGTTTTCGATGGTCTGGCTTGCCACCTGCGAGAGCGCTTCACCCGTGATCAGTGCGCTGTAGCCGCGTTCTGTCGCGATCCGCTCGGCGATCCTGAACATCATACGGCGGAAGAGTATCGTGCGGTAGCCTTCGAAGCAGCGGGCGCGTATCAGCAGCTGGATGTCAACGAATGGGGCAATGAAGAGCTTTGTCGAAACGCCCTGGAACTTCTTGAGCTGGCGTGCGAGATCCTCAAGCTTGCGCATCGTCTCTTCGCCGGTGTAGGGCGGGGAGTAGAAGCTGAGGTAGTTGACCTTCGCGCCGCGGCACATCGTCAGGTAGGATGCTACCGGGCTGTCGATCCCGCCTGAGAGCAGTGAAAGATACTGCCCCGAGCAGCCGACCGGAAGACCGCGGATCCCGTTGTAGCGCTTGCTGAAAAGGTATATCCCGTTGCTGTCGATCTCGATTTCGAGACCGAAGTTGTAGTCCTTCATCGATACGGTGAAAACTCCGTCCAGCGTGGAGAGGACTGCTCCGGCAAGCCGTTTCTGGATCTCGATCGAGGTGCCGGGGTATGCCTTGTTCGGGCGCGAGCAGATGACCTTGAGGACGCGAAGCCCCTCGTCCGCAGCGGTTTTTGCCAGCTCTACGGCGTGAGCGACTATCTCTTCCCATTCGGCATCGAGCGGCAGCCTGACTGCCGGCGAAAAGCCGGAGATCCCGGGGATGAACTTCAACCTGCCGATGATTTCGTCGAGGGACGACTCGTCGTAAAGTTCTATCTCCATGCGGCCTCTGAACTTTTTTGCCGTGCCGAGTTCACCTATGCTTGAGCGGATGTTGTTGAGCAGGATGTCTTCGAACCAGCCGCGGTTCCTCTTTTTCAGTGCGATTTCGTCATATCTGACAAGGATGTTCTTGAACATTGTTTACCTCACTTTGCGAAAAAACGGACAAATTAAAAAAGAATATAAATTCTTGTCAAGGATGAAAGGTTAGTGAAAATCGGCAATTTGCAGGAAGAGAGCGGCTCAACGGTCCAGGGTTAAAAATTAAATTGACATCCCGGCAAAAATAAGCAACATCTTCCCGCTTTGTTCTTTACACAACTGAATTCTTTCAGCGGAGGAGTTGCCGAGTGGTCGATGGCGGCGGTCTTGAAAACCGTTGACGTGTATGCGTCCGTGGGTTCGAATCCTACCTCCTCCGCCATTAACGTCGTGCGGAGAGGTGTCCGAGAGGCCGAAGGAGCTCGCCTGCTAAGCGGGTATGGGGCTAATCACTCCATCGAGGGTTCGAATCCCTCCTTCTCCGCCATTTTTTATGCGCCCATAGCCCAATTGGATAGAGCGTTTGGCTACGGACCAAAAGGCTGGAGGTTCGAGTCCTCCTGGGCGCGCCATCGTGGTATTTATGTGCAGAGAAACTGAGTTCATGAAAGAGGCACTTGCCCTTGCCGGAAAGGCTAAGGCGCAGGGGGAAGTCCCCGTCGGTGCAGTTGTGGTCTTTGAAAACAGAGTGATCGGAAAAGGATACAACAAGCGGGAATCAACTAATCTGCCTACATCTCACGCGGAAGTCGAGGCGATTGTTGAAGCATCTGAGTGTCTGGGAAGCTGGAGATTGGAGGATTGCGAACTTTACGTGACCCTCGAACCGTGCATCATGTGCAGCGGGGTGATAATCCAGTCCCGAATTAAAAGGCTGATTTTCGGAGCCAGAGACCCTAAGGCGGGAGCCGTAAGGTCGCTCTACAGCCTTCTCGAAGACAGCAGACTCAACCATCAGGTGGAAATAGTTGAAGGAATTCTGGCAGATGAATCTTCCGCGCTTTTGTCCGGTTTTTTTAGGGAAATCAGAGAAAAGCAACGGAAATTGAAAGAAATGCCAGCGTGTTCCGACTCGTGAGACGGAGAGATGTCCGAGTGGTCGAAGGAGCCTGACTCGAAATCAGGTGCGCTCTTTACTGGGTGCCTGGGGTTCGAATCCCTATCTCTCCGCCATCCTTTTATCCTTTGTCCGGTTCCGGAGAGGTGTCCGAGAGGCCGAAGGAGCACGATTGGAAATTGTGTGTAGGCTCTAAACCTACCGTGGGTTCGAATCCCACCCTCTCCGCCATCCATTTTTTCGTCATGGCCGGGGGCTGTACGACAAGCCCCGTAAACCCCGCCAGGTCCGAGAGGAAGCAACGGTAGCGGATCGCCTGTGTGTTGCGGTTTTCCCGGTCTCCAATCAGAAAATTCGAGTTTATTTCCTGCGTCAGCCGGATTCTGTCCGCTTTTTCTGTCATTTTTTTGATTTGTCGCTAAATTATCGCGTTTTTTTATCAACTTAGGAGACCGGAGGGTTTCAGCGATGAACAGAAATATGAAGGATTTAGGCAAGGAACTGCTCGATTTTATTGATAAATCTCCGACAGCATTCCATGCGGCGCAGAACATTGCGGATATTCTGACAAAGAACGGATGCACGGAGCTCGACGAGTGCGAGCCGTGGGATCTCAAACCTGGGAAGGCATACTTCGTAAGGCGCAACTCCTCGTCGCTCATCGCATTCCGGCTCGGCACTGCCAAACCGGTCGAGACGGGCTTCAAAATCGCCGGTGCACATACCGACAGCCCTCTTCTCAAACTGAAGGAAAACGCGGAAAACGTCTCTGCCGGCTGCGTCCGCGTAACGACTGAAATCTACGGCGGTCCGCTCGTCTACACATGGCTCGACCGCAATCTCGGCATTGCCGGACGTGTCATGGTCAAAACCGGGAAGGGCTATGAAAGCAGGCTCGTCAACATCGACAGACCTGTCGCGATAATCCCCTCTCTCGCGATCCACATGAACCGTGAGGCGAACAAGGGGTTCGAGTTCAACCCCCAGAACCATCTTCAGGCAGTCCTCACCGCGAAGGCTGACAAAAAGAATGTCCTGAAGTCGCTCGTTGCAAAAGAACTGAAGGAAAAGGTAGAAAATATCGGTCAGACGGATCTTTTCGTCTACGACCTCCAGAAGGGCACCTTCGGCGGTGATGACGATGAATTCATCTCGTCCGGCAGACTCGACAACCTTCAGATGTGCCATTCGATCACGAAGGCGTTCCTGAGCGCGAAAAAGCCGAAATCGACGATCGTAGCGGCATTCTACGACAACGAGGAGATCGGTTCCAAAACCCTGATGGGGGCTGATTCAGCCTTTACGAGAACGGTCCTCGAAAGGATCGTCGCACTTACCTCGAACGGCGCAGACGACCGCTTCGTAGCCTTCTCCAAGAGCTTCCTCGTAAGTGCGGACGGCGCCCACACACAGCATCCGAACTTCCCTGAAAAACACGATCCGGCATACGCTCCGAAGATGAACCAGGGACCGACTATCAAGTTCAGCTCTTCGTTCAGATACGCGACGACTGCGTGCAGCGCGGCATTCTTCGAGTCGGTCTGCGATGAGGCGAAGGTCCCGTGGCAGAAGATGGCTAACCGCTCGGACGTCCCGTCAGGCAGCACGATCGGCCCGATGAGCTCTGCTTCACTCGGCATCAAGGCTGTCGATGTCGGCAACCCGATGTGGGCTATGCACTCGATCAGAGAGACCGCAGGAACGGAGGATCACTACTATATGACCGCCGCTTTGTCGCTTTTCTTCACGAAATAGCCTATTTTTTTGATATTTAAATTTTTTTTAATAAAGTTGCGCAACATAATGTTTTTTTAGTTTTAGTCACCCTTATTAACTTTGAAGAGGTCATTATGAAGTTAAAAAGTTTGATGCTTTTTGTGCTTTTGCCAGTTGCGATGATGCTCGTCTCCTGCAATCCTGAGGACGAATATCTCGGAAAACTCTACTCAAAAGAGACAAGAAACTACGCTATCCAGGGTCTTAAGAGACTCAGCAGCGACGAAAACGGCAAAAATCTGATTGTCAACATGGACAAAACCTGCTCGAAGCTCCTCAAGCTCGACCAGACTCCAGAAGCAGGCGTCGCGGTCCTTACGGCAGGTGAGATCGGCTGCCACCAGTCGGTTGAACGTATCGGCGAGATCGTCCGCAAATGTCTTGAAAACACCAACGTCCGCAACCTCAAGACGCTTGAGAGCGCGGCAATGTCGTTCGGACTCCTCAAGGAGCCCAGCTCTGTTCCGATACTTGCGAAGTACTTCACACTCGTAACTCCCGAGCAGATGGCTGCCGGAATGCGTGAAAAGGCTGAGTCTGTCGCAAAACGCGCTGCGATCGAAGCTCTTTCGAATATGCCGAACGAGAGCCGTCACCTCATCCCCGAGATCCTGAAGGTTTTCGAATCTCCGGTCGAGGACTTCGGAACCAAATACACCACCGCCGGTGTTCTCGGTGAATGGCAGGATCCGCAGACGGTCCGTCCGCTCGTAACTTCACTCTTCTACGAGGAGAAGGGCTTCAGCCTCTTCCCCGAGTCAAGAAAGTCGCTCATCAAGGTCGGAAAGCTTGCCGAGGACGAGCTCATCAAGGCTTACAACGGCGAGAACCCGAAGGTAAACGAGATGCAGGATGAGAACAAGAAGAGAGCAACGCTTCAGTTCTGCCCCGAGTATGTCAACGACGAAAAGGCTAAGGAAAAAGGCGAGTGCCCGAAAGACGACGAATATACTGCTACGATCGCTTCGATCGACACCACGACAAAACTTAAAACCTCGATAGTCCTTGCCGACATCCGTTCGAAGAAGGCGGTCGACATGGTCATCGACGAGCTTGAAAAACAGCTTGCAACCGATAAGAAACAGCCCTTCCTTGCAGAACACCTTGCGGTTCAGCTTGCAAAGTTCGGCGACATGAAGGCAACAGACACTCTCCTCAAGATGGTCAGCAAAAAGTTCACGAAGAACCTTGCAAAGAAGGCTGATCACAAGCTTTCCAAAGAAGAGGTCGCTCAGGCTAAACTCGCTGACAGAGGTCAGGAGATCTCGATCATGATGAAGGGTGCAGAGGCGCTTGCGATCCTCGGTGATCCCAAAGCTATCCCGTACCTTGCAGAGGTCGCTTACCAGAAGCCGGTTTCCGAGTACAACGAGATGAACGAAAAGATCATCTTCTACGAGGCAAACGTATGGTCGGCAGACGCTCTTACGAGAATGATCAGCGATCCGGCAGATGCCGCAACATTCATCGAAAAGGCTGGAACGATCATCGCCGACGGTGAAAAATATATCGCTGAAGTCGAGAAGAAGTCGACAGATCAGGTAAAGAAAGAGAGCCCGACAGAGCTTCCGGCTGACGAACTTGACAAGAAGGTCAAGGCTCAGGCAAGACTTGATGTCAACTACGATTCGACCAACAGGACCGTTGAGATGTTCAAGAGATTCGTCGACAGAGCGAAGACCGCTCAGGAGTGCGGATCTGATCTCGGCTGCTATGTCAAAAAGCTTGCCGACAAGAATCCGGCAGTCGTCGAAAAGGCTGTCTATATGCTTGGTTACTCCGGCAAACTCGGAGATTACAAAAACGAGCTCAAGCCCGTTATGAAACACTCTGAGCCTTATGTCCGTGATGCATTCGCTATTGCACTTCTCAAGACCGAAGATCCGGGTTTCGTACCGCTTCTGAACGAAGTTTTGAAGGCAGAAGGCGACAAAGTCGAGTATGCGTCAGCAATGAAGGAGTACAAGGCGATCGCCAGCTACCTCAGCTCGGTTAAGAAGTAACAGTAAATTCATACGCGGTTGCTCCGCAGGCTTTCCCGCGAGGTTCAAATGAAAGTAGTCATCGTAAACGTCAATAAGTCGCGTGTTCAGAAAAACATCGAATATCATCTTTACACGATAAAGACCTTTATTGATGCCAGATCATACGGCTCCATCGACACCGAGATCGTCAACGTTTTCATGAGTGACGACATGACGACTTCGGTGAACATGATAGAGAACGCAAATGGCGATATTGTCCTTTTCAGGGCTCTCTACTGGAACATCTCTTTCATTCTGAAGCTCGCGCAGGGGTGCAAGCTCGGCGGAGCAAACCGCGGACTCTGGGGTTACGACACATTCGCGCACCCCGAACAGTATCTCAGAAAAGATTTCGACTTTATAATTCAGGACGAACCGGAACTTTCGCTCTACGAGGCGGCAATGCTGCGGCAGAACGGCGAAAGCATCGGCAGCGCGAGCGGCATCGTCTACAAGGATGACGTTCAAAAGAGTTTCGTCTACGGCGAAGCCCGCGTTTTGAACGATCTCGACCTCATTCCGTCGCCGTACACGAACGGGCTGATCGAGGTCAATTCCGGTACGTCGGTCTACTGGGAAATCGCCCGCGGGTGCCTCTTCAGATGCGACTTCTGCGTCGATTTCTCTCACGGCGGAACGCTTCGCTACCATTCGTTCGACTACCTCGAAAAGGAGCTCAAATTCTTTGCCGAAAGAGGCGTTTCGCAGATCACGGTCGGGGCTCCGATTGCCAACTCGAGCCACCAGTTTTTCAGGAAAATTCTTGATTTGATAGCCAAATATCTGCCCTATGCGGCTGTCGAGATGCAGGTTCGTCCGGATCTGCTCTCCAGACACGACATCGAGACGCTTGCCGAGATGAACGTCTTTCTGAACATCGGTCTGCAATCGACGAGCCAGAAGGTCCACGAGGGGATGATGAGTTCGCTTAATGTCTCAAATTCTCTCAATAATATCAAATATATGGCTAATTTCCCGTCACTTATGTTCGGTATCGACATCATCGCCGGACTGCCTAAGACAACATTTGAGGATTTTCTTAAAGATCTGGAGGTCGCCTTCAAGCTCTGGCCCGTTTCGCTGAGCGTTCTGCACCTCTCGATGTACCCCGGAACAAAGATCTACAACAGGATCTGCGAGTTCGGCTACTCCGTCGAAAACGGTTATCCCTACCTCGCGCTGGAGAGCGAAACCTTTGCCAAAAAGGATTTCGAGAAGGTCGATGAGATCTCCGACGGGATCGAGGTGCTCTACAACAAAGGCCGTATGGTTTCGATAATCACGATGCTTGCCGATGCGCTCGAGCTGCCGTGCAGCGACATCGTCATGCGCTGGAACAAGTGGATAAAGAAGCAGCCCGTCGAGATGAATGCAGAGAATGTAAACGAGATCGACTATATGCAGCTTTTCGCCTACATCCACGAATTCTTTGAATACCTCTTCGACCGCTTCCAGAAGAAAAAACTCTGGCCGCTGGCATCGGATCTCCTGAGGCACAACCACTTCTACACGACATCGCTGATGACTGCGGAAGAGGATATAATTTCAATGCCTTATGAAATCGATGCGGTCAACGACTCCTCAAAGTTCGCGGTCAACAACTCGGTATTTTTCGATAAGTTCTCTTACGATATAGAAGATGTCGCCGAGAACGGCTATATCGACCTTAAAAAATATGCTTCGGCTGTCGATAAAGAGGCTCTCTGCGGTCTGGTCTACCGGATCGAGGGTTCGGTTTTCACCAAAGTCATCAGCGATGACGAATACGCGGTTTTCAAGTACCTGCGCGACAAAAAGGGGGCGACTCTCGCCGAGCTCAAATCAAAATTCAAGAAGGTAGATGTCCTGAATATCGTCTGCACATGGGCGATCGACGGAGTCATCTACATCGTTCAGGAATAAGTATTTTCAGATTTTAGAAATCAGATAAACAGCAGCGAACAGCCGTCTGATTTGCTTTCTTCTTTGTTTTCAGCAGGAGCTTCATCAGTTACGGGTACTGCGGTGTCTCCAGCCGTATCTTCTGGGGTTGTGCCTGTCGTAGGAGCTTCGGTATTCGCAGCATCTTCATCTTCGTGATAAACAGGATTGATTCCGCATGTATCGCAACAATTGTCATCTTGGCAGTTTTCGAAGCATTCCAAATTTTTTTGAAAATCTTTCCTTTGCTGTTCCATCTGACAACAATACGCCAGCTGGTGTGACCATTCTCTGTTATAACCATAAGCCTGTTGATCAAGAATTTCTTCAATATCTTCATCGGTAAACGGCTCAAAGCAGCCGTCTGCAAAGGTTTTTATGTAAGAGATACATTGATTTAAAATTTCCTGATCCTCGCAGACCTCTCTTGCGGTCGCAGGTTCT
>JAGAAT010000031.1 GCA_017615095.1 bacterium | reverse complement strand
GATCCTGTCGCCCGAAACACCGACAAAGAGGTTTTTCCGGATCTCAAAGTTCTCATCAAGAATATCTATGTTTTTGAAAAGCATAAAAAACTACTCCAAAATATTTAATGATTCCAGATTGTTAATCAGTCTTTCGAGTGATTTTCCGACCTCTTCGCCAGCAGTATCGATCGTTATTTCAGGTCTGAGCGGAGCCTCGTAGGGATCGTCGATCCCTGTAAACGAGCTGATCTCACCCGCCCTGGCACGCCTGTAAAGCCCCTTTACATCGCGTTTCTCGCACTCTGAAAGCGAAGTCGAAACATAAACCTCGACAAAATTCCTGCATAAGCTGCGGACAAAGTCACGCGATTCTCTGTAGGGCGAAATAAACGATGCGATCACGGCGACACCGTTCCTCTCAAGTATCGAAGCCAGGTAGCCCATGCGCCGGACGTGCTCGTCGCGGTCCTTTTTCGAAAAGCCGGTCTGCGGGAAGACCTTGCGGACTATGTCTCCGTCAAGCAGTTCGACTTTATGCCCGAGCGAACGCATATACCCGCCGAGGGCCTCAGCCAGCGTACTTTTGCCGGCGCCCGAAAGCCCGGTGAACCAGATGACGCAGCCGCTCTCACCCGTCATTTGCCCTGCTCCGCCGGTTTCGCCTTTTCACTCTCCGAAGGCTTCGATTTTTCATCTCCTGCCTCTGAAGCTGCCGAAAGTTCCGCGTCAAGAGATTCGACCCTGGCAACGTTTATAGAAGCCACGACCACGCTGAGATTGTCTTTGACTTTAACATTATCAGGAATTTCCAGTTCGACATTGATCCTCACGCTCTGGGTCAGGCCTGACAGGTCAACAGTCTTCGTGCTGACCGATTCAAGCTCTTCAAGCCTCTCCGGCGTTCCCAAAACGACAACCCTGTTCGGGAAGGTCTCAAACAAAGTGATCCTGCTGCCTTCGGGGAGTGTCCCGTCGACCGCAAGCGCCACATCGACCTCCTTTTCGACTGCATCCTTCGGCAAAAGCTGTGCAGCTGCCGCCTCATGCTCTCTTTTCGTCTGCTCCTCTTCCGCCGACTTTCTGCTCAGCTCGCTGTGGAGCGCAGCCAGAAAAACGATAAGCGTGCAGGCAAGAGCCATGAACTTCTGAAGGGCGTTGTGCGCGAAAAAAAACTTTATCCTGCTGTCACGATTTTTTTTCATAACAACCTCCTAAATCCTTGCCTTCAGCTGCTCTTTGAGAGCTTCCTTATTCAGATCGCGGGTGATCCTTCCGCCCTGGAGAAGCGAAATCTCGCCGCGCTCCTCGCTTACGACCAGAACTACCGCATCCTGGACCTTTTCGCTGATACCGTAAGCTGCGCGGTGTCTCGTGCCGAAGTTGGGATCTATATTCGGGTTCGTGCTGAGCGAAAAGAAGACCGAAGCCCTCGCGATCCTCTTGTTTTCAATGATAACGGCTCCGTCATGCAGCGGCGAATTCTTGAAAAATATCGTCCTGAGCAGCTGATCCGTGACCAGACCGTCAACGACCGTTCCGTCGGCAATCGTTCCGATATTCGTGTCGTTTTCAGCAGTCCTGCTCCTGCCGCTTTTCGGCAGAATCACGACCAGAGCACCCTCGCGGACCGACGCCATGTAATCGAGTGCGTCAGCCAACTCTTTGATAATATTGATGTCTTCATCCTGCTCGTGTCTGCTGAAGAGATTTATCGACGAAATGGTAAGAAGCATCCTGCGTACCTCCTCTCGGAAAATCACAAGGAGCACCAGAACGGCGTAGCGGAAATCCGGACCGAAAATAAAGCCGACAGTCCTGAACTTCAGGTAGTATGAGACCCACAGCACAATCACCAGAAAGGCGCAGCCTGCGGCGATCTTCTGCGTTTTTATGCTCTTTACCGCAACGAAGAAGAGATAAAAAAGGAGAAAGGTGATTACGAAATCGACCGTGCCGCGCAAAAAATCAAGGGCGGTCAAATCGGCAAAGGAGATGCCGGAAATATCCAGAAAATTCAGCATTTCAGCTCCTTCAAAGCGTTAAAAATTCTTAAACAGTCGGCCGCCTCGGCGACATCGTGGACACGGATCACCGCAGCGCCCTTTTCAAGCGCAATCATATTTACAGCGAGCGTTCCTGCAACTCTTTCCGAAATATTTTCACGACCGGTGACCGCACCGATGAAACGCTTCCTGCTCACCCCGACAGCAACAGGCGACGTGCAGGCAAAAAGCATCTCGAAGTGGTTGAGCAGCTCCAGATTGTGTTCGGTGTTTTTGCCGAATCCGAAGCCAGGATCGACAATTATCTTCTTTTCATCATACCCTTTCGAAAGCAGCATTTCTTTGGATTCATTGAGAAAATCAGCGACTTCCATCGCAACGTCACGATATTCGCCTTTTCCGTGCAGATCCTCCGCATCCCCCGGCGTATGACCGATAATTACCGGCAGATCAAGATCGCAGCAGAGATCCGCCATCTTCGGATCATAACGCAATCCGCTGACATCGTTTATGATTTTAGCACCAGCCTCAGCCGCCTGACAAGCAACCTCTGATTTTCTCGTATCTATCGAGATCATAAGCTTCGGAAAACTCTCAGAAATAGCCCTGATCACCGGTTTCGTCCGCCCTATTTCGGTTCCGATATCGACAAAAGCGGCTCCAGGACGTGTAGATTCACCGCCGACATCAACGATATCGACACCGTTGTCGACCATCCACGCGACTCTCTTCAGAACATCATCAGTCGAGGCGTAGCTCCCTCCGTCGGAAAACGAGTCTGGCGTCACGTTGACTATGCCCATCAGATTCGGACGCGAGGTATCGATCCCGTCAAACGAAAACGAGAACCAAGGAGCGCGGAGCCTGTTGAATTTTTCAATAAATTCTGCGACTTGAGGAAGTTTCCAGCATTGCAGCCTGAGCCTCTCGACAAGCACGCCGCAAAGATCCCTGCGGAGCGAAAAAAAGAACGAGCTTTTCGGTTTGCTGCAATCGATCGCATGAGCCGGAACAGCCGCCTCGCCGCCCAGAGAAAGGAGCTGCTGCTTCACGACGTTAGCCGCCGGAGTCGAAATATCCGTCACAAGAAAAGTCGAAAGCGCGAACCGTTCCTTCATTATCGCCGCGCCGCACTCGGAGACCCCGATTTTTTTCACAGCCTCGGCATAACCGCCGTCATGGATGTCGTAAGGATAAATCTTCAAAGTTTACAAATCCTCTTTGATATATTCCGTAATTTTGCGCTGTTCTCTGTCTATCACAATCGAAACAGCTGTCTTCTTGCGCGGATCAGTCACAAATTCATCGGCATAACCTTTTGTTTTTATCTGGTTTATGCCTTCAGCCGCGGTCTTGGGAGCCATTTTATACTCAAAAATGTAGATGAATTTTTTCGTTTTGATGACTGCGTCTGCTCTGCCGTGGTATGTCGAAAGTTCGCTCAAAACCATATAACCCAGAGTTTTCAGAAGGACATACATAAGCGATGAAAAATAGTTCTCGTTTTCTTTCGGGATTATCTGATACGGAATCGAGGCAAGAAGCGCGTTCACCGACTCAATAAAGCCGTCAACATCGCCTTTGTCGAGTGCGCGAAGCATGTCGACTCTTTTATTGGAAGAGGTCTCATCCGTGTAATTCTTTAGCAGGAACTTTACAAAAGAACTCCGCACCTCCTCATTCGGATAATCGAGAATATATTGATTATATTCATCTTTTCCGACAATCGTGAGATAGCCTGTCTGGAACATCAGAGTTTTCAGGTCTATTTTTTTCACATCAAAATTATTGAGCTCTTCCGCTGCCATCACAACATTGTCAAGTTCTCTGACATCAACTCCGTTCTGGATGATAAAATCGGCCAGAAGTTTCGGAAGACCGCTTTCAAACCAGTAATTCTTAAACTCCTTGTCGCTGAAGAAATTGAGCATCGAAAAGGGGTTGTAGATGTGCGTTCTGCCGTCAAATTTGTATCCGTCATACCAGAATCTGATTTTTTCATCGAGTTCATCTCGTGAAAGTTCCAGTTTTTCGCAAGCTGCGTCTTTATATTCACCGAAGTAGTCATTCAAATCATCTTTCGTGAATCCGCAGATTGCGGCAAAATCTTCACTCATCGAAATATCTTTCAGATTGTTGAGCTCAGAAAAAATCGACATTTTGGAAAAACGGGAAATTCCAGTAATAAGGACAAATCTGAGCATTTCGCTGCATCCTTTGATTGCACCGTAGAAAGTGCGCAGAATCTCTCTGTTTTCCTCAGCTTTTTCCAGATTGTTGATGTAATCGACAATCGGTTTGTCGTATTCGTCAATCAGAAGGACAACCCTTTCGCCTGTTTTTTTGTGCAAAGTCTTTATAAGGTTGAAAAAACGCTCTTTGTGCGACTCTCCGCGCAAATCCGTATCATACTTTTCTGCATTGTCTTGAAGAGCGAATTCAAGAGCATCACTCAACATTCTTCTGTCAAAATCCATTCGTGTGAAATCAATCCTGACAACGGGAACTTCTTTCCACTCAAAATTATTTTCGATCCAAAGCCCCTTAAAAAGCTCTTTTTTTCCTTCAAACAAATTTTCAAGTGTTGAAATTAACAGAGATTTTCCAAAACGGCGAGGCCGTGAGAGAAACACAAACTGGGAAAGATTCAACAAATCGGAAATGATTTTCGTTTTGTCTGCATAAATCCCGTTCCATTCGATAAGACCCGCGAAATCCTGCTGACCGATAGGCAATCTTTTTAACATTGACACCCTCCAAACCTCTCAACTGCTCCCCTAAGTTAGGGGAGCTGGCTGCGCAGCAGACTGTGGAGTGTGTTAAAACAGAAAAACAACACACGCCCCCGTCGCTTCGCGCCACCCCCGCTAACTTAGCGGGGGAGCAAAAACCATCGTATTATACTCAATTTTTTAGGGAAATCCACGGGGGTTGGTAACCCTCTCAGCCGCTTCGCGCAGAGACCAGTAGAGACGTCATATCATGGCGTCTCACATCTTCGGCATTGTGTTT
>JAGAAT010000003.1 GCA_017615095.1 bacterium | reverse complement strand
TCTGTGGTTTTTCTTGTTTTCATGCTTGCCGGCTGCGGTGACAAAAAGGAAAACGACACAACTGACACGGGCGATACTGTAACGACTCCTGACGTAGATGCAATTGACACGGGCGATACCGCAACCGATACAGACGAGGACAATACAGACACAGGAACCGTCACACAGGAAGGATGCACGATCAAATCATCTTTCGGAACACGTTCTTTAAAGAGAGATATGCCGGAAACATGTATCGGAGAAATCGCCAAAGCCAAAGATGCAGAATGCAGCTGGAATTACAAAAATGAAGAAGAAACTGCAAAATATATTGCATACTTGCAGAGACTTGTAATTACTTTCGGCAATGAATGCAAAGATAAAATTGAAGACAACACCGTTGAATGTCCCGATTTTATTCCGGAAACTCTGAAATTAGAAAGCCTTAGCGGATGCGATGTCTACAGCATTGATCCCGATACAGATTGCCTTGCTCCGTGTAGCGATCTTTATTTCCCAACAGGCGACGACACTTTCCACACTGTTTATGTCGGTGATGAAACTGGAGAAAATCCGTTCATAAAATCATCTGATTCAATCAAAGCAGCATCATTCGCTTCCTCGCTGGAAGTCGGTTCAAACAAAGCACTCTTCACATGGTCTGAAAAAGCTGAAGACGGCACAGAAATCGAAAAAACTGTTTCGGTCGAGATGACTGTCGTCGATCCTAACGCAGAGGAAGAGCCTGCTCCCGATACGGATATTGTTCCCGACGAAGACGAAGATATCGAAGTCATAGACGAATAAAATCCGACGGCTGTATGTTGCTGTTTGTCTGATTCCGTAAATTTCCAACCTATTGTTTTCAATCCGTTTTTCACTATAATTTGTTCGCTTGAATTGAAAATGGAGGCAAACCATGAGTTATGAAGCAGTATTGGAACAGATAAAAGCAGCGCCGGAAGAGTGTCTTGATGAAATTTCCGATTTCATAGATTTTATTGTCTCTAGACATGAGAAACAAAAAGCCAGAAATCAGGAAGAGCCAACAAAACAGCTTGCATCGGCTATGCTGGAAGCTTTGCAGATAAGCAAAGATCCCTCGGTAAAAGGTTTTAACACGACAAAAGAGCTTTTTGAAGATTTAAACGCATGACTTACACGGTAAAAATACTCTTACTCTTGTCGATACTGGCACACATTCCGATTTGTTTGGGAATTAGAAATTTGTAATTGGAGGCGAACCATGAAAAAATCATTGATTTTTATCGCAATACTTGCAGTTGCGACGGCTCTTTTTGCGGAAAACGAAAGTGTTTCATGCGAGTCTGACAGCGGAAAATGCAAATTCGAACGTTCAGGAGAGATGCTGCTCAACATTGAGTGTGTCTGCCGCGACGGAGAAGAAATTTCTGAAGTTGAAGAAACCGATTTTTTCCCGGATGATGAAGAATGCCTGGCTCAGCTTGACTGGAATTATTGCCATAATTCAGACTATCTTTGCGAAAACGAAGCCGGAAACTGCTCTTTGCAGTCGGACGGAGAATATTTCTGCCACTGTCTTGGAATCTTAAGTGTAAAAGGAACCCTAGCTGGAACAAGCCATAATTACAGCGCTGAAGGCTGCACGGCAATTTTGGAGAAAGAATGCGGCATAGAACTTGCAACACCAAGAAGTGTCTGTGCAGACGATGAACTTCTCAACGAGTGTGCTTCTTATACCAAAGCTTTCACCAATATGTGCCAAACTCCGATGACAGATGAAAATTTTGAAGCCAATCTGGACAACCCTTTAAGCGGAGATGTCGGAGGGACAATCGCAAAATGCTGTCTATACAATAGTTGGAGAAAGAAATACAAGGAATCTTTCGAGTGTCTTGAAGCCTTCGGAAGTTGTGAAAACAAAGAGGAATGCTGCTTGAGTTGCGGTATTCCTATATCGATGGACGGTGCAGGAAACGACGATGATGAAGTCATCTCTCCTGCTCCGGATGATGAAGCAGACACCGGCAAAACAGAAATTCCAGGCGATACAGGCGACAGCGAACCGACAGACGGCGCAACTGACTCCGGCGATACAGAAAATTCAGAAGCTCCTGCAGACGGCGCGACAGCTCCTGCCGAAAACAAGGCAGAGAAAAAATCCGACGGCTGTTCTATGCTGTTTGTCTGATTCCGTAAATTTCCAACCTATTGTTTTCAATCCGTTTCAATTCCGCCTGTCGGTCGCGGGTTTCGCAGCCCGCTTTAATTACTCTTTTAAAGCTTTAAACTTTAATTTGATTTAACGAAAATAGCCGTTATAATGCGGCGTTTTTTTGGAGGGTCACATGAAAAAAATCAGAATTGCAATCGACGGGCCGGCAGGAGCCGGAAAGAGCAGCGTCAGCAAACTCGTTGCTTCAAAACTTAATTATTCTTATGTTGACACCGGCGCGATCTACAGATCTCTCGCACTTGCAGCGGCCGAAACGGACGGAGAGTGCGACAGTGCAGAACTTGCTGAAATAATCAACAATTTCAATGTGTCATTTAAAATGGCCGACGGGATCAACCACGTCTATCTCAACGGCGGGGATGTCACGAACGAGATCAGGAACGAGCGTATCAGTATGCTTGCGAGCAAAATCGCAAAGATCCCGTTTGTCCGCGAGGCGCTCTTCAGGATGCAGCGCGAACTCGGCGAAGAGGGCGGCGTCGTGATGGAGGGGCGCGATATCGGAACGGTCATCATGCCGGATGCCGAGCTCAAGATCTACCTCACTGCTACACCTGAACACCGCGCAAAAAGAAGGGCTCTCGAGCTTGAGGCGAAGGGCGTATCCTTCTCGATGGAACAGCTTGTCAGCGAGATCCGCGACCGCGACCGTCAGGACATGACCCGCGAAGTCGCACCGCTCAGGCAGGCCGAGGACGCCGTTGTTGTCGACAACTCTGACATGAATCTTGAAGAGACAGCCGAAAAAATTGTTCAGCTTGCGAGGGAACGTGAATAGATTAAAAGTACTGGTCGCAGAAAATTCGGGGATCTGCTTCGGAGTGAAGCGGGCCTTTTCGCTGCTAGAGGAGTCGACTGAAGAGGCTCTGAAAATCGGGAAACGCGTCGTCATGCTCGGGCCGGTCATCCATAACCCGAGAGTCATAAACGACTATGCCAGACGTGGCGTCGATGTCGTAGATATCGCCTCCGTGCCAGAAAACTCCGTCGTCGTCGTAAGAAGCCACGGAGTTACGGCAAAAACCGAGCAGATATTGCAATCCATTGAAAACGTTAAGATCATCGATACAACCTGTCCGTATGTCCAGAGGATCCACAAGCTCGTTGCAAAGCAGTCGGCTGAGGGATGCGCGATACTCGTCATGGGGGACAAGAACCACTCGGAGGTCGAAGGCATCACATCCAGGATCAGCGGTGATTTCTTTGTTATCCACCCCTCCGAATTTGAAGAAAAGGAGCCTGAACTCCGCGATTTTCTGATAAATCACAAAAGTGTCTTTGCCGTTGCGCAGACGACTTCGCGGCCGTCGAATTTCGAACACCTTCTGAAGCTTTCACGCGGGCTTGTCCGCGACCTTCCTGACCACAAGGTCCTCTCTTCTGAGACGATCTGCACGGCTACGCTCAAGCGTCAGGACTCGGCGAGAGAGCTTGCAAACCGTGTCGATGTCATGGTCGTGATCGGCGGAAAGAACTCGTCGAACACTTCAAAGCTCCTGCAGGTCGTAATGGAGAAAAACGACCGCTCGATCTGGGTCGAATCGATCCAGGACTTCACGCCCGAGCAGCTCGCCGGGATAAAAAAAGCCGAAACTGTCGGAATAACGGCGGGCGCATCGACTCCAGACTATCAGATCAACGAGATAAAAGACTTTTTGGAGAGACTTGATGAGTGCTCCGATTGACCCTAAGGACAGCCGTCATCCTGATATTGTGCTCGGATGCAGGCCGAAGATAGGCCGTCCGCTCTGGATCGACGGCGCTCTTATGCCTTCAGATGCCGGCGGAGTAGCGATCGTCGGGACAAGAAAGCCCACGCTTTACGGGATCAAACTGGCAAAAGCGGCAGCCAAAACGGCCGTTGAAGCCGGCAAATGCGTCGTAAGCGGCCTTGCCCGCGGGATCGACACCGAAGCTCACCGCTCGGCGCTGAACTCAGGCGGCAGGACGATCTCCGTTCTCGGCAGCGGCCTTGATGTCATCTATCCGGAGGAGAATGTCGGACTTGCCGACGAGATCCGTCAGAACGGCGCGATCATCAGCCAGTTCGAGCCTCAAACTCCGCCTCTGCCCAGGAACTTCCCTATCCGTAACGAGATCGTCGCGAGCCTATGCGACGCGCTTGTTCTCGTTCAGGCCTCGGCGAAGAGCGGAAGTCTGATAACCTCGAGACTGGCTCTCGAAATGGGGAAACAAGTCTTTGTCTGCATCGGAGAGATCGACGACGCAAGTTTCGAGGGCAACTTCAATTTCCTTAAAAAATACAGGCATGAACGCAATTTAAAGATCCTTTATGATTTTAGCGATTTGCATAATTTCTTAAAAAAAGGTAGAGATCCAGGCGGACTTCAAATGTCGCTTTTTTCCGAAGGTTCCGCCAAAGTTGAGCGCCCCGGAAAGCAAACATTTGCAAATTTGGCAGGTAGTGATAAGTTGAGCGGCGACGAAAAGGCCGTTTTTGACCTTATTGCCGGAAACAGTGAAGGGATCAGCTTCGACGATATCTCGCTGAGAGCGGAGATCGGCGTTTCGCAGCTGCCTTCGATTTTGCTTTCACTTGTCCTCGACGGACTTGTGAGCGAATACCCTGGCAAAATTTATAAACTGAATGGGGAATGAAATGAAACTTCTTATTGTGGAATCACCGACAAAAGCAAAAACTCTCACAAAGTATCTGCCCGACTACAGAGTCGTAGCCTCGAACGGTCACATCATCGACCTTCCGGCGAAGTCGTTCGGAGTTGACGTCGAGAACAACTTCAAGCCGAATTACGAGGTCATCGACGGCAAACAGCAGATAATCGCGATGCTCAAAAAGGAGGCTGCGGAGGCCGACGAGATCTTCATCGGATCCGACCCTGACCGCGAGGGAGAGGCTATTGCGCACCACATTGCATCACTCTTTCAGGACAAGCTGATCCACCGTGTCCTTTTCCACGAAATCACGAAAAACGCGGTTTTGAAGGCGATAGAAAACTACTCGGAGATCAACGAAGACCTCTTCAATGCCCAGCAGGCGAGAAGGATCCTCGACAGGATCGTCGGCTACAAGCTCTCCGCATTCCTGTGGCGCAGCGTCAAAAAGGGGCTCAGCGCAGGCAGAGTCCAGTCGGTGGCGCTTCAGATGGTCACGGAGCGCGAAAAGGAGATCCGCGCATTCGTTCCCGAGGAATACTGGTCGTTCAAGGGTGATTTTGCCGGCAAAAACGGGACTTTTGACGCCGCTCTCGAAAAAGTCGACGGCAAAAAGGTCGCAGTCTCCAACGAAGCCGATGCGAAAAAACTCAAGGCTGAGATCGACAAAGCTTCGAATTTCTCGGTAGTTTCGGTCGAAAAGCGCGAAAAGAGGGAGTCTCCGCTCCCGCCGCTCAACACGAGCAACCTCCAGCAGGAGAGCTCGAGGCTCTTCAACTACACCGGCGAGCAGACGATGAAGATCGCGCAGTCGCTCTACGAAGGTAAAAACCTCGGCGCAGAGGGCTTCACGGGTCTCATCACCTACATGAGAACCGATTCGTTCAGGATCTCCGACGAGGCGAACGCCGCACTCAGAAAGTATATCGCCGGCAACATCGGCAGCCAGTTCCTCTCCGAAGAGGTACGCTACTACAAAAACCAGACCCGCAGCAAAGGCAAGATCCAGGATGCACACGAGGCGATCCGTCCGACAAATGTCGAACTGACTCCCGAAAAAGTCGCTTCGAAGCTGACAAAAGACGAACTCAACATCTACACACTGATCTGGCGCAGATTCATCGCAACGCAGATGAAGGATGCCGTACTCGAGACGACAGCCGTAACAGTCGAGGATTCCGAACACCGCTACAGCTTCAAAAAGAGCGGCAGCGTCGTCCAGTTCGAGGGTTACCGCAAAATCTACAAAAAACAGTCAAAGGACGAGACGATCCCGAAGGTCGAAGAGGGCGAACCTCTCACGCTTTCGGCGCTTGCAGTCGAACAGCACTTCACGA
>JAGAAT010000030.1 GCA_017615095.1 bacterium | reverse complement strand
TCACCTCCATTTGTTAGCAAAAATCAAATAGTGTGGGAACCTTTTAATAAAAAATAGAAGAATGTAAAAAAATAGATATTTTATCCGCAGGATTTTTTTTGTGAGGTTGGTTTGAACAGCTCTGAGATAGTCAGATTCGATGGTGTAACGTTCTCATACGGCAAAAACGAGATCCTCAGCAATGTCGCCTTCACGGTAGAGCAGGGCGATTTTTATGCGATGATCGGGCCGAACGGAGGCGGAAAGACAACGATTTTGAGGCTGATAGTCGGTTTTATCAGACCGGAAAAGGGTAGTATCTCGGTTTTTGGCGATGAACCGGGCAGAAAGAGCAGCCTCATCGGTTTTGTGCCGCAGTTTTCAGTCCACGATAAGCTTTTCCCGATACCTGTCCGCGAAGTTGTCCTTCAGGGGCTTGTCGGCGGTAGATCGTTCCTTCCGTTCTATTCTTCCGCTGAACGTGAAAAAGTAGATGACACCATGAAAAGGCTTGGTATTCTGTCAAGAGCAGACGAGCGTTTCGGAGATCTCTCCGGCGGCTTGAAGCAGAGGACCCTGATCGCCCGTGCCATTGTCAGCGACCCGAAGCTCCTGCTTCTGGACGAGCCTGTCGCGAGCGTTGACAGTTCGATCGAGAAGGACATTTACGACATGCTGCTTGAACTCAACAAGTCGATGACGATCGTGATGGTTTCGCACGACCTCGGTTTTGTCTCGAACTACGTCAACAAGGTCGGCTGCGTCAACAGGATCTTTGTCGAGCACAAGTCGAAGGATGAACTTTGCTGTCTGGACGAGCATGAGCATCACGCCTATAGTTCAAAAACAACGATGATTAAACATAAGTGCGGGATTTAACATGGATTTTTTTAATGCGCTCCTGACATATCCGTTTCTTCAGAACGCCGTTATCGCCGCATTTCTGGCTGCGATCTCCTGCGGGATCTCCGGGACCTTTGTCTATGTAAACCGGATAACCTTCATCGCCGGCGGGATCGCCCATGCGGTTTTAGGCGGAGTCGGTGCGGCAGTCTTTCTTGGCTTTTCGCCCTTTGCAGGAGCGCTTGTAACGGCGCTTCTCTTTGCCGTCGTGCTCGGGATCATCAAGCTGAAGGCGACACAGCACGAAGATACGGTCGTCGGCGCCTTGTGGGCTTTCGGAATGTCGATAGGCATAATTTTCATCTATCTGACTCCGGGCTATTCGGTAAATCTGAACAGCTATCTCTTCGGAAACATCCTGCTTGTTTCCCGTCAGGACATCATCGCCCTCTCCGTTCTGGCGGCGCTTGTCGTCGCAACGGTCCTGATCTTCTACAGACAGTTCAAATCGGTCAGCTTCGACCCGGAAAATGCCGCGCTTCACGGTATCTTCGTATCGTTCGTCTACATCCTTATGCTTGCGATAATCGCCCTGACAGTCGTTGTTCTGATGAAGGTCGTCGGCTTGATCCTTGTCATTGCCTTTCTGACTCTTCCTGCTGCGACCGCAGCGGTTTTCCAGAAGCGTGTCAGCGGGATCATTTTTCTTTCGACACTTTTGAGCTTCCTTTTCAGTTTCAGCGGTCTGGCTGTTTCATACAAAACCAATCTCCCGACAGGCGCTGTCATAACAGTTGTCGCGAGCGTAGTCTACATCGCTGCGCTTCTGATAGGGAAGGCTCTGAGACTGTAAGAACTTTATCGGGTTATACTCATATAAACTTTGTGAAAATTGCAATTTTGATAATACCAGCATAAGAACGACAGCAAATATGTTCGTCCATTGGAGAAAAAAATGAAAAAATCAGCCTTTGTTTTAAGCATTTTCTGTCTGATTTTTATTTTTTCGTGCGGAGGCGGCTCGAAAAATGAAGACGAAACCGATTCCGGCGAACCGCAGAGCGATGAAGATGCTGTCGATACCGGCGACAGCGAACCGACAGGAGACACGAGCGAACCTGAACCGAACGACGATGATACTGATTCTGGCACAACTTCTGACGGTGATCTGCCGGCTGTTGACGATGAACCTGAACTCGTTACCGACCTTTCCGAGGCAGGAACGGCGAACTGCTACATCGTAAAAACTACGGGAGACTACAGCTTCGACGCAACTGTGCGCGGAAACGGCAGGATCGTTGAAGGTGTCGATTTTACTGGTGAAAAACTTGCACCGAAGGATGTAAAACTCGTCTGGCAGAGCGATAAAAACGTTCTGATCGATTCACTCGAACTTAAAGACGGTCGCATCTATTTCACAGTAAAAAAACTTGGCGGAAACGCTCTTGTCGCGGCGCTCGATGAAGATGAAAATATCATCTGGAGCTGGCACATCTGGCTTTTGAACGAAGAGATCGCGAATCTCAAAACAGGCGGCGGTGTCATGGTGATGGACCGGAATCTCGGTGCAACGTCACTTGATTTTGACTCTCCAGAAAGCCACGGAATGCTCTACCAGTGGGGGAGGAAGGATCCTTTTCCGGCATCTCCGGTTGTTTCGGGCGGAACGACTTCGACAATGCCGGTCCCGGTTTACGATTTTGATGGGAACGAAGTCGAGATCGTCTCATCGTCAATGGAAAACAGCGAAAACAACACTATTGACTATGCAATTTCCAATCCGACGAGCGTTTTGAGCAACAAATACCAATATGCGGAGTGCCGCGACTGGCTGCGGAAAGATTTTTCGAATCCGGCACTTTGGGGCGGATCAGGCGGAGAAAAGAGCCTTTTCGACCCGTGTCCGGCGGGATATCGAGTCCCGAAACTCGGAACTTTCGACTTTTTCACCTCAAGCGGGGGATATGAAACAGATATTGCCGGATTTTCTGTTTTTGATATCGATTCAGACGGTGTAACTGACGGAAACGACTACAGAAACGGCTGGTATATCCTGCTCGATCCAGACTTGGATTCATACTCCTATTTCCCGGCTGCGACACGCTATGACGGCTATTATGCGATGCTGATGGGAAGCAAAGCCGGTCTTTGGGGGAACTACTGGTATGCCGAAGCCGATGATTCGGAGGATTCTTCTGTTCCGTGCGGGGCATTCGCGCTCGCTTTCCAGTTCGGAGAAACAGTTTCAGCCTCACCTAAAGCTATCGGAGGACGTGCCAACGGATATTCCGTCAGGTGTGTCAGAGAGTAGGGTCGACCATTTTTTCGGCGGTGGCGATGAAGTCTTCCGACGTGCTGTCGCCCATCATCCTGGCAAGTTCCCTGACTCTTTCGGAACGGCTGAGTGTGCGGATGTCGGTCTCGGCTTCACCGTTGTCCGTATTTTTTTCGACAACGATGTGAGTCTGCGCGACCGCTGCGGACTGCGGAAAGTGGGTGACCATCAGTATCTGGTTTTTCGATGAGTTGCCGCGCATTTCGAGAGCAGTGTTTTTCGCTATTTCGCCGCCGATGGAGCTGTCGATCTCGTCGAAAAGTATGACTCTGCCGCTCTCGTCGTCTAAAAGCTTGACTGCCAGCAGGAAACGGGAAAGTTCGCCGCCTGAAAGCGAGGTGAGCTCTGCCATTTTCCCTGTGCCGATAGTGTTGATTTCAAAGAGCGCGTCATCGAAACCGGTTTCGTTGAGATCATCCAGTTTGTTAAGTGAAATCGAGAACCTGGTCGTTTTCATACCGAATTTTACAAGGTAGCTCAAAAGCTGTTTTTCAAGGGGTCCGACCACTGCGCTCCTGTTTTTGTGAAGTTCTTCCGCAAGCTTCTCGGCTTTTTTGCGCTCTTTCTTGAGCTCTTCCTGCAATTCTTTGATTTTATTTGGTATTTTTTCTATTTCTGACAACTCGTCACGAAGCTGGTCCGCCTTTTTAAGAAGGTCGGTAGAGCTCTGGACCTTGTGCTTGAAAAGAAGCGACGAGAGCCTGTCGTAACGTGCTCTGATCTCGTTCACATCGTCGATCTCGCTGTCGTAGGCGGAGAGCAGGTGAAGCGTCGAGCGGTGGATGTCGTCTATCTCGATCGATGAGGCATTGATCCGCTTTGAAAGCTCTTCTGCGTCGATGAGACCGGTGACCTCTGATGCCAGAAAGTCCGAGCGGCGAAGCTCCTCAGCTGCGTTTTCAAGGCATGAGGCGAGCTCCGAGCCGAGCTTCATGATTTTTTCCCTGTTTTCGACGATTTTTATCTTTTTCGAGAGCTCCTCATCCTCGCCGTCCCAGGTCTCGAGCTTTTCGATCTCGCCGATCTGGTACTCGAGATAGTCTCTCTGAGCCGGATCATCCTGTTTGCCGAGTGCTTCGATTTCGCGGTTAAGTGCTTGGATCTGGTGGTAAATTACCTTGTATTCCAGTGCTAGCTTCGTATTTCCTGCCTTTGAGTCGATTATCCTCATCCGGTAGTCCTTTTTGAAGAGCTCGCGGTTTTCGAACTGGCTTCCGATTTCGATCAGATCACCCAGAAGAGCCGACGTCAGGGCAAGACTCACGGGTGAATCGTTCAGGTAGGTAGTGTTTTTTTCACCGAAGACACGCCTTAGAATCAGAGTGTTGTTTTCAAAAAAGATGTCATTGTCGCTGAGTGCCTGCCGAAGTGTCGAATCGCCCTCTTCGATGGTGATCTCAGCTGAAATCTCTCCGCTTTTTCCCCACTTGCCGAGAAGTGATTTTGTTATTTTTTCACCGCGGAGCGCCTTCATCGCCGAGACAAAAAGGCTCTTTCCGCTTCCGGTTTCGCCCGTAATGGCGGTGAATCCGGAAGAGAGCGGTATGCTGACTTTTCTGATGATGAGGAAATTTTTCAGGCAAATTGTATTTATCTTCATTCAATCCTCCCTTATGAGGCGCCGATTCTGTCAAATAACTCCTGAAAAAGCAACGAGAAAACCCTGTCGAAAAAGCGGTTCAGCTCACTCTCCTTCGATGCGGCTATCTGCTTTGCGATGCAGCGTGCCCTCTCGATGTATTCTCCGTAGCGGAGGACGAGGAGGAACTCTTCGCTGTTTTTGAAGCCGCTCTGGTCAAGTCCGCTCGCAAGTCCAGGGCCTCTGGTTTTCAGATCGTATTCGGCGACCTCGAATCCGTTTTCCGTCGTTGTCATGAAGGCAAGACGCTCTTCAGCCTTCATGCTGATCTCCTGTCCGCCGATAAGTGCACAGAATGATTTGATGTTTCCTCTGCCGACCCTGCCTCTGAGCTGGTGGAGCTGCGCAAGCCCGAAGCGCTCGGCGTTTTCGATGACGATGAACGATGCGTCTGAAATGTCGATCCCGACCTCGATCACGACCGTCGATACGAGCAGCGAGATTTCACCGTTCTTCAGCTGTTCTATGATCGCCGTTTTCTCTTCACCCTTCATTTTTCCGTGGAGAAAGCCAGTTTTTTTGCCGAGTATCTTTGAAAATTCCTCGAACACGCTTTCGACGCTCTTCATTTTCGAAGGTTCGTTTTCAGGGTCGTCCTCCTCGACAAGCGGGCATACCCAGTATCCCTTTTTGCCGTGGTTCCTGACGATATCGATAACGTAGTCGAAAACTTTGTAGCGGTTTTCGGCGGTCACATACTTCGTCTGAACGGGGATCCTTCCGGGCGGCATCTCGTCGATGACGCTTATCTCCGTCGAACCGTAGAGTGTAAGCGCCAGAGTCCTCGGGATAGGGGTCGCGCTGACGACAAGAAAGTCAGGATGTGTCGATTTCTGCTGGAGTTTCAGCCTCTGCGCAACGCCGAAACGGTGCTGCTCGTCGATGATGACGAGCCCGATCTTTTCGGAAAATTCCAGATTCTCGAAGAGTGCGTGAGTACCGACGATAAAGTCGGCTTTTTCAGCGTTGTCAAGCCTCTTCTGCTTCTTTTTTTTGCTTGTGACGCCTCCGACAAAGAGCTCGATTCTGATCTCCGGCGGCACCATTTTTCTGATCGTGCTGTAGTGCTGTGTCGCGAGGATCTCCGTCGGAGCCATGATGACGCACTTGAAGCCTGAGGCAATGACATCTAGACCGGCAAGGACCAAAACCGCGGTTTTTCCGCTTCCGACATCGCCCTGAAGAAGCCGGTTCATCGGTCTGGGAAGCGCGAGATCGCCTCTGATTTCAGCAAGGACTCTCTTCTGCGCGTCCGTCAGTTCAAAGGGCATGTTTTTTTGAACGTCGAGGCTGAGCGTTGAATTTATTTCGATTTTTCGCAGCTTTTCGATCTCGAAAAGCGAGTTGATGCTTATCGATTTGTACTGATAAAAAAGAAGCTTGTCGAAGGCGATTTTTTTATGCCACGGCGTCTGGAAGCTGTTGAGTTCCTCGAGATTTTTGTCGTTGATCTCAATCTGCGGGAAGTGAATGTTTGTGACAGATTCAATAAAATCGGGCAGCTGCGGATAGCCGGGCAGATCCGACGGGAGCCAGTCGCCGTCAGCCTTGTTGAGTATATCGACAAGCTGTTTCACGGTCCTCAAAAGGAATAGGTGCGAAACGCCTTTTATCCTTTTGTAGACAGGTACATATCCGCTCAGGAGCCCGATCCAGAACTCGTCGAACTTGAATATGTCGGGGTTGGTCAGAGTGGGGCTGGCGAAGGTGCGATGGACTTCGCCGCTGATCAAAACCTGCGTGCCCTCCGGAAAAACCGACTGGTAGATGCCGCCGACCTTCCCGAAAAAGGAGATCTTGATTATCGAGTTCCCGAGTCTGGCGCTCATCACATAGGGTATTTTCTGACCGTAACCTCGTCTCCACGAAACGACTTCCGCCTGGAAGGTAGCTCTTTCCATGTCTTTAACGCACAGATAGAGCGACTTTATGTTAATTCTCATATTATGAATCAGCGATTGCCTGTTTGAATAAAACGTATCAGGGCTTCGATGTCGTCGAAATCGTCATAATCGCCGATAATGCCCTCTCTGTGGTAAACAATGCCTGATTTTTCATTTTTTTCAAGACAGTCCAGAAGCTCGTCT
>JAGAAT010000029.1 GCA_017615095.1 bacterium | reverse complement strand
GCTCGTAATAGCACTTTTATCCGTTTTTTCAGGACTTATCGCACTTTCGGCGGTTTCGGAACTCAAACCCTCAGGAAACACGGAAGAGAGAGTCGCGAATACCGACAACGAAATTTTCGAAAGCTACGCCAGAGAGCGCCTCAGCGGGAGCATCAGATCCGCGATGAATCAGGAGACAAGGCGTGAAATCATCGAACAAACGGAAAAAAGCAAACCGGCAGCCCCCAAAAAAAGCAGACCATCCGGCGGCGGGAAAAACAGAAAAAAGGATGAGGAGATCCTTCTTGAATATGCCAGGATGAGCGATGCGGCAGCTGATGCTCCGATTCAAAAGAATGAAGGCTCAGTGAACACGCCGACAGCCCGCAGAAGGTTCGTTCCGGGCGGAGGCGATGATCTGAAAAGAGGCGGAGGGATCACGATAAAGAGCACCCGGAACAACGGAACCGACAAGACGCAGGTTAGAGATCTGCATGATACGCGGGTCAAGGTAAAGCTCGATTTTTCAATACTTTCGACTGCTCCGTCCACTGTTGTCGCTACTGTTATCGAAGGGAACGGAGCGGTCCCGGCAGAGTCGAAATTTTACGGAAGAGCGGTCAGATTCATCAACAAACGGACGCAGATAAACTTTTCGGAGCTTCTGATCGGCGACCGGAAAATCAGTGTGAAGGGCTTCGCTGTCTCAGGGAAGGATCCGGGAGTCGAGTCGGATATAACGGATATCGCATCTCAAAACATCAGCCTTTCAGTGAGGGAGGGAGCTGCCAAAACCCTTGCAAACACGGCTTTGAACATCGCCTCGGCGATCGGCGGAGGGGTCGCTGAAGCCGCAGGCAGCACCGTCGGTCCGGCGGAATCCGAGCTGAACCGCCAGAACGAAGCGAACAGAATGACTCAGGAATACAGAGTCCCGGCAGGAAAAACCTTTTTCGTCTATCTGGAGTAAAATGAGGCTTGGGTTTTTTATCACGGCACTTCTCCTTTCAGCCCTGCTCTGCGCAGAAGAGGGCGAATTCCAGGCTGCGGTCGGTGCCGGCGGGCTCATTCCTCTCTCTTCACCGCTGGACAGCACTGATATCGAGCAGAGGGCAAGCTGGAATGTGGCTCTGAACCTCTTTTTCGGTCTGACCGACAACCTGGATATCGGCATCCAGCCGTCGTTCACGAACATTGCCGACAGCTACCGGAGAAGGGAATTCAACGGCTTTTACGGCAGGGAATACTTTGATCTGAGAAGGCTTCAGATCCTGGTCATGCTTCGCTACAACCTCTATGCGGGAGGATTTTTTTCACCTCACCTGATGATCGGAGGCGGGATAAAAACCGAAATATTCTCCAACCGCGAATTTATCGTGGATATCGGAAAGATCACCGATTTCGACGGAGGAGAGTACGCAAAGGTGAGCCCGGCTGCGGCAGGCGGATTCGACCTCCAGTTCCGTGTCTGGGAGTGGATAACGCTCTCGGCGCAGCTTCTCTACAAATGGTCTCCGCACGACCACTCCTTTGATCTGTTAGGCTTTTTCGGAGCCTCGTTTTTCATAAACTACTACCGATAGCGGAGGATAATATGCGGAAATTATTGTTTCTTTTCATTATTATTTTGGCGGGTGCCGGCTGTAACGGAAAGAGACCGGCAGAGAGTGATTTCAAGTTCGATGCCGAGATCAGATCGATCCTGGCAGACGCGAGAGTCGAACTTTACAGCGATGACAGACTGATCGGAGAAGGTCTGACCGACGAGCTCGGATCGGCATCACTACTGAACATCTCGGCAGTCCAAAAACTCTCGGTCAAGGTCTGCGGCGGGAACGTTACGCTATTTAACGGAGGTTCACCGGTAGCATGGTCCGGGTGTCTGCAAAAATCGTTCGACGCCGACTTGAAGGGAAGAAAGATCCTGATCGTCGATTTCATCTCCACTCTGGCATCGTTTTATACCTCGGAAACGGCTTTCAGGGAGTGGCTGGACTACCTTTCGGCAGAGACGGATGCAGCACCGGAAGCGAACACGACCCTGACCGATTCCGCAAAACGCTGGCTTTGGCATCTCGGGCTTGCAAGGATCGCAAAGGTCACCTCCGATTCACAGGAGACGACTCCCGAGACCCGCTTTTCAACAGAGAAACTCCTGAACCTCCTGGCAAACGATCTCAAAGACAACAACAAGATCGACGGAAGCAGCGGAGAAAACTTCGGACTTCTGAAAATCGATCAGAATATCCTGAAGGGCGTCCTTGCCGATATCCTGCCGACGGTTTCGGAAAATTTCTCTTCAGCCGACCTTCACGAATGGACAAAGCATCTGCGTGATTCCGATGCCGCTTTTTTCGGCGGAACGGATAGCGGAACAGACAGCTCAGCCCCCACGGTAACGATCGAAAAACCTGCTTACGGAGAAGTTGTATCCGGGATCGTGCCGATCAGGGCTTTTGCGAAAGACAACAATAAAATCATAGGCTTATCATGTTCGATTCCAGACAGTGGCATATCCCTTGAAGATGAAGAGGAGGCTTCAGAGCTGTTTTCTTCGCAACTGGACACAACTCTTCTCGACGACGGAGAGATAACTTTAAAATGTGTCGCGACAGACGGTCTGAACACAGGTTCGGCAGAGCTTAAAGCCCGCGTTTCCAACAACAACAGAGTCGTTTTCAAACCATTCGTTACTAATCAGGTAACAAGCGCTGAAGCTTTGGAAATTTATGATTTCAGCGGCAGACTGATAAAGGAGCTCAAGGATTTCGATACAGAAAAAGAGAGTCTCCTGCTAGCTCCGGGAAGATACAGATTCGTCGTTAAAGGCGGGAATTACATGCCTGTATTCATTGAAGATTCAGCCATTTTGAGCTTCGATCTGGAGACTCGGGCGGAAGTAAAAGCCGAGAGCGAAACCTCAGTTACGGCAACCCCTTTGACTACACTCAGAGAAGCCCTCTACCGCGCTCTTTTAAAAAAGGGTTCCGGTGAAAAGGAGGCGGAAACGAAGTCTCTCGACCTGATTTCGAATCACTTCGACCGGGATTTTCCGCTCTATATCGACCCCAAGCCGAAAAAAATGCTCTCCGAAAGCTCGAAATACTTCATCCTCCTTGCATCGCTCGAAAGATTAGCCGGACTCATAGCCGAAGAACAGGAGCAGAATTTCGCAGCCGTATCGGTAAGCGACGTTATGACGGCGCTGCTGAACGACCTGGCTCAGGATGAAACTGCCGTTCTGGACGGCTTCGGGGAGATAGGCGGGTTCAAACCGGACAGCTACCTTTTCAGGTACTGGTACGCTATCGCCGTCAAGCTCTTCCTTGAGGATGAAAAAAATCCGACTGAGCTTGGATTTTCGGACCTTCAGACTGTCATCAGCAGCATCTCGACTGACACCTCAGAGCTTTTTCCTGACGACATCGAACCTAAAAAAGTCACCGATCTGCCGCCGGTCATCGCTGACAAACAGTTCAGGCACACAGAAAGCGGCGAGTATCAGAACTATTCAGCCGAAAACATCATCTACGCGAACAGCGCCCCGTTTTTTGTCAGGTTCTCCGTAAAGCCAAGCGACAAGGGCGATCTCGGGATCAGAAAAGTTGCAATATCGGGAGATGCTGCGGCATCTTCTCTGCAGAAAGATGAGGAAAGCGGGCTTTTTTATGCCGTTGTTTCCTTCCTGCCGGAGAGCAGTGACGGCGCTCTCTCAGTAAATATCGAAGCCTATGATGATGCGCGGAACAGGGGAACTGCGACCATGATGGCGGTAAAAGACACCAGACCGCCCGTTATCGAAAAGCCGGAAGAAAACCTTTCAGAGATCGTCTACGCGACGCTCCCCTACTACGTCGCCTACCAGATTTCAGAAGAAAATCCGCATATTACAAAATTCAGCATCGTTCCGAACGGAACTGCGGCAGATGAGATGACTACGCTGAACGCCCCGCTAAGCGGACAGATCGGGATCAGGAGAGAGGATATCGCGGAGGACGGACTTTACGAGCTGAAAATAAAATCGACAGACCTTGCCACGAATTCTTCAGCAAGAAGCATCTACATCTTTTTTGATACCAATCCGCCTGAACTCAACTACTCGCTTGACCCTATGCTCAACGGATACGGCTTCACAAATTCCGAGACGCTCAAAGTCACGCTCCTGCCGAACGACGACAACACACCGCCCGAATATATCCGCTGCGAGCATTTCAAAGAGGGTGCATGGGTCGCGGACGGAGAAGGCAACTATTCGAATATATTCACGATCAGCAACACAGACGGAGAGATTTCCGAAAAGTTCAGGGCTGTCGATTCTGCCGGAAATACGAACGACCTCACCCTTCACTATTTCGTGGATACGACTCCGCCAGTGCTGACTATCCACAACAAAGAGAGCCTTTCAACGAACCATTTCAGGCTTGGAAGCGAAGAGCTCAAACTCTCCGTGACATGCGAAGACGCGAACTTTGACAAAATCATCTATTCAATCGACAGTACCGGTGCGACTGAACTTGAAAATCAGGCAGAAACGACCCCTCTCGTGATCGAAAGCGACGGAATGCACTCAGTAAAGGTTTCGTGTTTCGACAAAGCCGGCAACGAAACAGGCGACACTATTTCGATATTTATCGACAACACTCCGCCGGAAATCATCTTCACGCCGCAGACGATCCCGACCTCGAACCACGACTCCGCAAATGTCGTCTTTTCCGTGATCGAGGAAAACCTTCAAAAAATAGAATATGCCTACACCTGGAACGGCACAAGATTCCCGAGCAGCGGTTTTTACGAAATCCAGCCGGACAACTCCGCCAGCTACTCACGGACTATCCCTGCACCGTCGGATGCGGCAGCTGTCGATCTCAGCGGAAAGGTCTCCGATTTCGTCGTTGAGGTCAGGGCAACAGACAAGGCAAAGAACCAGAGCAGCAACGAGACCGGCTTCACGATCGACAAGGAACCCGCCACCCTTCTCGGAGTATCGCCGTGGATACAGCAAAGCGGTGTCCAGACACTGATGATCTCCGCTCTCACGACGGAAAGCATTACTGGCACGGAGCAGTGTCCGGTCCTGAGGATCTACGCAAAAAACCAGAACGGCGGAATGCTCCAGGACATCACGACGAAAAAGACCGCCTCGAATCACAGCCTGTTCGCATCCGGCTCGCTCACGGTGTGCAGCTACAATCTTGGACCTGCCGATATCAACACGACATACACTATTGCAGTCGCTCCAGAGGATGAATTTGAAAACTTCACAACCGATATAAGCAAGTGCAAACACCTCAACACCGTCGAAGAGGCATTCTGCTTCGCCGGATTCTTCAGCACAGATTCACCGTCGCTGAATTTGGAGATCGTCGGAGAATCCAACCAGAAGATCAGCTACACGATAACCACGAACGGCGCCGTCCAGAGCTGCAAGATATACGACCTCGACAACAACGAGAAAAAGAGCTGCGGATCCGCCGTCTACCCCAAGTCCAACCAGCTCTCCCTATCGGATCTGGATGACGGTAAGTACTACATATCCGTCACTGCCCGCAATACTTCGAACAACATCCTCTACACGAAAAACCACTACTTTACCGTAGATAAGGAGCACGACACCTTTTCTTGCGATATCTCGTTTTCATACTCCGATCCGCAGAAAAAATACGCCTCAGACAAAAACGCCATGATCCTGAATGTTCAGGCGGATGCACCGGGAGGTCTGCAAGAGGTCCAGGTCTATCTTGAAGGCAGAAGGCTCCACGCGTCAGCTTTGTACAGCGGGGCGTTAAGCTGTGAAGACGAATTCTGCTTCGACAACTCCTACAGTGAAAAGATCCTCGACTGGCACGGGCGGTTCGATCCTGTGCTGATAGAGTTCGCACCGACAAAATCATCACTCTTTTCACCATTTCTGCCGTGGAGCCTCTCTAGACAGGTCGTTGATATATCGAACGTTGCGGACGGAGTCTACGAAAGATACAAATGCGTAATAAAATCAAAAGATTACTGGAGAGACCCGGTAACTGTCGCAAAGAACTTTTCTCCTGCACTGAACATCGGCAGAAATGCATCGTCGCTGACTGCGATAGAGACCATCGACTACGCCGGCAAAGATTATTTTACAATCAAGTTCAGACCTTCGATATTTTCGAAAATGAAGATCAGCAATGACCTGCAGAACGGATTCGGGAATGACATCGGCATAAAAGCCTCGGCAAGCCCTACGCTTCAAAACATCTGCTACAGCAAAAATGAACTCAGCGACGCATACCTTTACCGGAGGAACGACAAGGCGAGGCTGCGCGAAATCAAACTGAACAAAATAAGTTACAACAGCAGCGAAAGAAAATACACGGCTGAGCTCCTGACCGTCGTCGATCCCTACTCCTACAACAAAGTCTGGTGCGGGACCTACGACGAGAGCGATCTTTCCGTCAGTCAGAAAATCGAATGCAGTGACGCCTTTTCCAAAGGATGCAGCGCACGCGAATGCGGGAAATGGGAAGATTCCGACGGCTGGATGAGCGATGAATACTGCGCTTCGCCGGATGTCTACTGTTCTCCCGATGAAACGGTACACTATTTCGACAACACGAAACTGGCTGCGCAGAAAATCTGCAAGGGCTCCTGGCTCAACAATGTCTGTCAGGGAGGATTTTTCCAAACCTGTGAAGAGTATCTTGGAGTTCACGGAGAGGCTGCGGATATCTGCACGCCGCAAATCAATTTCCACTATGTCCCGATCGACACGAAAATCACCGTAAGTGATGATTTCTCAAAGAGTTCCGTATCGACGACCCCGATCGCTTCACCCTCTGATTCGTGCCGTTTGCTCCACTCAAAATGACAATCGGAGCAAAAGTTCCGCATTTAACTTGAAATTTAACCATTTTAACAGACAATCGTCCGGTTATTTTTTGCTTATTTATTTTGTATGGAGGAAATTATGAAAAAGAGTCTTGTTTTTTCAGTTATTTTTGCAGCCTGCTTTGTTCTCGCGGTTTCATGCGGCGGGAACGGTGATTCAAACAACAACGACAACGACAACACTCCGGCTTCCGACGAAGAGCCGGCAACAGACGAAGACGGCACAGAACCGGCTTCAGACGAAGAACCGCAGGAAACCGACGGTGACACAGTTCCCGGCGAAGACGATCCCTGTGCTGCTTTCACATGTCCCGAAAACGCAACATGCACAGCTGACGGCGAAGAATGCCTGATCGAGTGCAATGAGGGTTTCCATCCGAACGCAGGAACCTGCATCCCCGACACCGAACTCACTCAAATAGGTGAATTTACCGCTGATTTCGCAGGTCCCATCAACACTGCGATCGCTCTTGACGGAACGATGCTCCCCGGCGAAGGCGATGCCGTATTCACATACTTTGATGACGAGTTCACATATCAGTCTCAGCAGCTTCCGCAGGAAATCGTTGAAGCATTGAATATCGACCTCTCCTTCCCGACGACCGTCAAAGACGGCTTCATGGAGGGTATGCTGAGCGTTATCTGGGTAGATCAGATCGATTTCAACGCACTTCTGGCAGGCGCGAGCCTCCGCTTCATTGCGATCAACATTCCGGCAACTCTCGCAGCCGGTGAAGAATACGACTTTGTCGAAAATGAGATCTTTGCATTCTACGGAGACCTCAACATCGACATGTCAAGCAGCAAAATCGGAGCTAAATGCGTAAGAGCCGTATCCGGAGTCGAATCTACGCTTACGATCAGCGAAGTTACCGAAAATTCGATCACCATTTCGGCGCACGGCGACCTGATCGATCCTCAATATGCCGTTGAAGAGCTCGGAGTCGAGATTCCCGAGATTTGCGCTGAATAATTTTTTTCGTTTTCTGTACAACATTTCAAGGAGTTTCTTATGAAACAGGCTTCACTCTTTTGTTTTCTCATACTTTGCATTTTCAATGCCGGCGCAGCCAGCCTGATTTTGACGGAAGAAGAGAACTCGACCTGTCCGAACGGCGGTATCATCATCAGTGTCATCAACGACGAAAACAACAACGGTGCATTCGATGAAGGCGAGACCGTAACAGACACCCAGATCCTCTGCAACGGAACTGACGGAAGCAACGGCAAAGGGACTGCAATATTGGTGGAAGAGGTCGAACAGGCAAGCTGTCCGAGCGGAAAAGCGATCAAGATCGCCACTGGTCCTGATACCAACAACGACGGCATAATCGACGGAAGCAGCTACTACAACGTAGTCTACCTCTGCGCAGGCGCTGACGGAGCCAACGGCACTGACGGAGCCAACGGCACTGACGGAGCCAACGGAGAAAACGGTCTCAACGCTCTCGTCAAGACCTCTGTATATGACGGAGACGAATGTGAAAACGGCGGCATAAAAATCGAAGTCGGTCTCGACGCCAATAAAAACGGTACGCTTGATCCCGATGAAATCGACAAAACTCAGACTCAGTACGTCTGCAACGGGATCGACGGAGCAGCCGGTGAAAAGGGCGACCAGGGCGCAAAGGGCGATAAGGGCGCGAACGGCACAAACGGAGCCAACGGCGAAAAGGGCGACCAGGGCGCAAAGGGCGACCAGGGCGACAAAGGCGCGACTGGAATGCAGGGTGAAACCGGCGAGAAAGGCGATGCCGGCGAAGACGGAGAGGACGGCAAAAACGGTATGACCACGCTGGTAGCCGTCAGTGACGAAAAGGCTGGTGAAAACTGTGCAGCAGGCGGGAAAAAGATCGAATACGGTCTCGACGCAAACAACAACAACAGGCTCGATCCAGAAGAGATCCTGCCGGAGAGTGCTTACTACGTCTGCAACGGAAACAACGCCGAGGAGGCGGGGCTGGTTTCAAGCGCGACAGGCTGCACGGCAACAGCTATCGATACTGATCCGGCATCTTTCGCTGCTGTTCTGACAACGATTTTTGCATTTTTCTCACTGCTTTTCGTAAAAAAATCAGAAAACGGCGGTAAGTAGCTATGAAGAGACTCACTTTTGTTTTAACACTTTTTATTTTTCTCCCGGCGCTGATCCAGGCACAGGAATACTGCGCAGAGAAAGAGACGCTGGCAGAAGCTGAAGAGTGCGGTCTGGATCAGTATGACCACCCGATTTCAGCCGTAAAATATACCTACTTCGACTGTTCAGACCCCGATAAGACAGAGCTCTATTCGGCTCTGATCTGCACCGCGACAAACGGCACCCAGGGCGCATACAGCCTGATCGAGGTAACGGGAAGTAACGAATGCCCCAACGGCAACGGCTACAGAATAAAGGTCGGCATCGACATAAACGACAACGGAACGCTTCAATCCGGCGAAATCACTTCCAACACTCTGATCTGCCGCCCGAACGGATCCGCAGGTCATAACGGTACGGACGGTCAAAACGGAGCTGCCGGCACGGACGGCGACGATGCTGCACTTCTGATTTTTGAAATCAACGAAGAGTATCCCGGCAATAACTGCGGCAACGGCGGCAGAAAAGTTGAAATAGGTCTCGACTTGAACGGGAACGGAGCGATCGATCGTGAAAACGAACTTCTGGAAATGCTCACAGTCTATGTCTGCAACGGAGCTGACGGCGCAAAGGGCGAGACCGGCGACAAGGGCGAAACCGGTGATCCCGGCAAAGACGGACAGAACGGTCTGAAGGGAGAGCCCGGCGACAAAGGTGACAAAGGCGACAAAGGCGAACCCGGAGACAGAGGCGAACAGGGGGAAAAGGGTGAAACCGGCGATAACGGCAAAGACGGCAAAGACGCCTTCGACTCTCTCGTCTCGGTAACTCCCGAAGAACCCGGAAGCAACTGCGAATTCGGCGGAGTCAGGGTTTCGAACGGGATCGACTCCAACAGGAACGGCGAACTTGACGAAGATGAGATCAACTCGAAAGCGAGCTACTACATCTGCAACGGAGAAAACGCCGTCGAAGCAAGCGAAACAGTTGAAGAGAGCGGCTGCTCCGCAACGGTAATATGAAATATGTAATCGCCGGAGCCGGTTCGGTAGGCTACGACATCGCCAAACACCTCATCAAGGAGGGCAAGGATGTGCTTCTCATCGAACGGGAGACCTATCGGGCGAAGCTCATCGAGTCCGATCTCGACTGCATGGTGCTGAACCGCGAAATCACAAGCGCTCAGACGATCCAGGAGGTTTCGCTTTCGGACGGAGACTACTTCATCGCCGTTACGGAGAGCGATGAGATAAACCTTATTGCCTGCGCGATCGTGAACTCCGTAACCTCTGACGCACGCATCCATGTCAAAAAAATCGCACGCATCAGGAACCTCGAATACTCGCACGCCGAAGTTCAAGGTCTCCCCTTCCTCGGCGCCGACTACATCATCTCACCCGAGATCGAGGCAGCGAACCAAATCGTCGAAACGATCAAGCAGGGCGCGATAAGCGATGTTCTGGCTTTTGACAGCGGCGATATCAGCGTCAGGAACGAAATCGTCACGCCGAAGTCCATTTTTGTAAACAAATCCCTGATCAAAATCAGAAAAGAGATCAACAAACCCTTCCTGATAACCCTGATCCGGCGAGGCGACGAAGCGATCATCCCGTCCGGCAACACCGTCATCCGCGAAGGAGACAACATCTACATAATTTCCGATGCGAAGACGCTGGATTATGTCTTCACCAAGGCAGGAAAGAAGGCGATGGAGATAAAGACCGCGCTGGTCGTCGGAGATTCGCGTATCGCCAAGAACCTGCTTCGGACGCTCGCTCCGAGACCGATCAACCTGAAAGTTTTGATCGAAGACTACGAAGAGGCAAAAAAAATCTCCCAGGCCTATCCGAACGTCCTTGTTCTTGAGGGAGATGTCCGGGATGAATCGCTTTTCGAAGAGGAGCGCCTCAACGACGTCGATCTCATCATCACCGTCACCGACAATCAGGAGCTGAATCTCCTCTCCGCACTCTACGCGAAGAGCATCGGGATCGACCGTGCAGTCGCAGCGGTAAGTCACGACAGTTACATTTCGATCGCACAGAAACTCGGCGTAGATGCGACTGTCAACCCCAAACGAAGCGCCGTTGACGCGATCCTGAAGTATATCCGTCACGGCAGGATCAAGACATTCCACAGCCTTTTCGGAGGCGATGCAGAGGCGATCGAGTTCCTTGTCACCGGAGGCTGCCTCGCCTGCAACAAGATGCTGAAGGAGCTTGCGATGCCGATGGATTCGATAATCGCGGCGGTCACGCGGAACAAGGAGGTCGTTATCCCGGGCGGCGACTTTAAAATCATTGACGGCGACAGCGTTGTCGTAGTGGCAAAAACCCAAGTAATTGAAAAGGTCGAGTACCTGTTTTCGGAAGATGCGTCTCTTATCGATTTTTAAACCGCTGGCGTTCATTCTCCTTTTCCTCGCCATTTTCATGATGATCCCGTGCATCATGGCGTTGAAGATGGGCGAACATTCAGTGTTTTATGCGTTTCTGATCGTTTCATGCGTCACGCTTTTCTCCTCACTAATATTTATTTATGTTGTAAGAAACATGAGGATCCACCGGCTGGCGACGCGTGAAAGCTTCATCCTTGTATCGCTCTGCTGGCTCGCGATATCACTTGTTTCGGCTGTCCCGCCGTATGTTTCAGGCGCCATCCCGAACTTTGCCTCGGCGTTTTTTGAAATGACTTCAGGCTTCTCGACCACGGGTGCAACGATCCTGACTTCGATCGAAACCATGCCGAAATCGATCATCTTCTGGCGCTGCTTCGCCCACTGGATAGGCGGTATGGGTATCGTAGTCCTTGCCGTTGCGATCATGCCTATACTCGGAGTCGGAGGTATGCAGCTCATCAAGGCAGAAGCTCCAGGACCTACAGTCGACAAGCTTTCACCGAGGATCAGCGAAACCGCAAAATACCTTTGGGGCATCTACGTCGGTCTCACGGCGATCGAGATCATGCTTCTAAGGCTCGGCGGAATGGACTATTTCGACGCGATCGTCCACTCATTTTCGACCATCGCAACGGGCGGATTTTCATCCAGAGACGCCTCGATAGCGGCATACAATTCGCCGTTTATCGAGTGGATAATCACAATTTTCATGTTCATCGCCGGCATCAATTTTACGGTTCACTACAGGATCGTCATCGGCAAAACAGTAAATATTTTTAAGAACAGCGAGCTTCTCGCCTACTTTGCCATCGCAATCGCCGCAACGATCCTGATCTCTCTGAACCTCTCGATCGAAGCGTCACATCCGTTAGGTCTTTCGATCCGTGAAGCGGCGTTCCATTCGACCTCGATACTCACGACTACCGGATTTTCGACGACCAACCACAACAACTGGCCCTTCTTTTCAAGATTCATCATCTTTCTGCTGATGTGTACCGGAGCGTGCAGCGGATCGACCAGCGGCGGGATCAAAATCATCAGGATCGTCCTGCTCTTCAAGCTGGCAGTCAACGAGCTCAAATATCTGGTCCACCCCAAGGCGGTCCTCCCGATTTTCCTTGACGGCAAGACACTGAAAAAAGATATGATCTACCCGATTTCCGCCTTTGTTTTTCTCTACGCGGCGCTCGTTCTGGCGACAGGTGCTTTCTGCGCGATCGGAGGCATCAACCCTGAAACCTCCCTTCTCGTCTCGCTTTCTATGGTCGGAAACATCGGCCTCGGACCTTTTGAAAACTACGCCTTCACGCCCGACTGGCTCAAGTGGGTAATGTCATTTGCAATGATCGTCGGAAGACTCGAAGTCTTCACCGTCATGGTCATCTTTACCAGATCTTTCTGGAAAGACTGATTGTGTAAGTTATTTGCCGCTTAAAGCGGCAACTTTTGGATTTTGTAGAAAGTTAACGGGTTAAGCAGTTAAGATTACTGCATCGAATCCAATTGTTTTTCAATATCCCGACCACCATACATAACGCGGATAATCGTCACGATTTTAGTCTTTTTATCCGGAATATAAAGGACTGCGAAATTATCAACCGGCATTATGCGCAGACCTCGCGACTGCCATAGTTCTGATCCGTATTTTCTGAATCTTGACGGCATAAAACCGAGCCCGAAAATGCTTTTTTCCAATCGGTCGAGCTGATTTGCGGCAGTTTCCGGTGCAAGCAGTTCCGAAGCTATATAGTCGTAGATCCCTCTGATGTCGGATTTTGCTTTAGCGGTGATTTCTATCTCGTATTTCATAAACCGTAGTCGCTTCTGATTTCGTCAAAAACTTTTTTCGCGGGTTCAGACCTGCCTTCAATCATGTCG
>JAGAAT010000028.1 GCA_017615095.1 bacterium | reverse complement strand
GTTGATGAAGACTTTCGTGATACCGAGTTTGAAGCCTGCAAGGTGCGTTCCGCCGTCACGGTTGTAGATGTTGTTCGTGTAGCAGAAGATCTTTTCGGTATATGCCGTCGTCCACTGCATCGCGATATCGACCGTGAGATCGCCTTTCTCTTCGTGATTCGAGACCGTGATGATATCGGGGTGAAGCCCGGTGGTGTTTTCGTTCAGATATGCAACGTAAGCCTTGATACCGCCTTCGTAGTGGAACTCGAACTCCTGCCCTACTCTTTCGTCAAGCAGATAGATCCTGACCCCGCTGTTGAGGAAAGCCATCTCGCGGAGCCTCTGCTCGACTTTCTTGAGGTCGAAAGTGGTCATCGAGAAGATCTCTGCATCGGGCTTGAATGTGACCTTCGTGCCGTGTTCCGTCGTCTCACCGACCTTTTCAAGCGGAGCAACGGGGTTGCCGCGGTGGTAGGTCTGCCTGTAGATGCCGCCCTGACGCTTGATCTCAAGCTCAAGAGTTTCGGAAAGAGCGTTTACACAGCTGACGCCGACGCCGTGCAGACCGCCCGAAACTTTGTAGGCGTTGTTGTCGAACTTACCGCCTGCGTGAAGGACAGTCATAATGACTTCTGCCGCAGAGCGGTGCTCCTCTTCGTGCATATCAACAGGAATACCACGACCGTTATCCTTGATCGTGATGCTTTCGTCAACGTGGATATAAACTGAAATTTTGTCGCAGTATCCTGCAAGTGCCTCGTCGATACTGTTGTCAACAACTTCGTAGATCATGTGGTGGAGACCGCTTCCGTCATCCGTATCACCGATATACATGCCGGGGCGCTTTCGAACCGCCTCCAAGCCCTTAAGCACCTGAATACTCTGGGCTCCGTACTCCTGTTCGGCCTGAGCCTCCGGTAAATTTCTTTCGTTCAAATCAGTCATTCTGTTTCCTCCTTAAAAAAAACGTAGTATTATATTTATCGAAGAAAAAAATACAATGTTTTTTGGTAGAAAAATCTTTCGACCATTCTTCGCAATACAGCTTAACACAGTAAAATTATTGAGATTTAGCTCAGTTTGTCACGAATCAGGTTTTTATGCCGTTTTTTTACCTGCCGGACACCTCCGGCGATCCACCCGGAAAGACAAAAAAAGCGAAAAAAAAGAAAAAAAAGACAAAAAAAACTTGCAATCGAAATATTTCTTCATATTATGCCGCCGCTCTCGGGGTGTAGCGCAGTCCGGTCAGCGCATCGGTTTTGGGAACCGAGGGTCGGAGGTTCAAATCCTCTCACCCCGACCAAAAGCAGGTTTTACTAGGTGCGCCCATGGCTCAGCTGGATAGAGCAACGGACTTCTAATCCGTAGGTCAGAGGTTCGAATCCTCTTGGGCGTACCATTTGTTTTTTCTAAATTGAAGTGGTGGGTGTAGTTCAATGGTAGAGCACCGGATTGTGGATCCGGGTGTTGTGGGTTCGAGCCCCATCTCCCACCCCATCACATTTGCGTGGGCCCTTAGCTCAGCTGGTAGAGCAACTGACTCTTAATCAGTGGGTCGAAGGTTCGAATCCTTTAGGGCCTACCATTTTTTTTATACCCTTGAACAACCCCCGAGCAAGTTTGGTTTTTATTTGATGTGTTTTTCTGCGAGAGTGGCGGAATTGGTAGACGCACCAGATTTAGGATCTGACGGGAAACCGTGGGGGTTCGAGTCCCCCCTTTCGCACCAGACAACAACCCGTATTTATTAGTACTTATATTGAACGAGGTCAAAATGGCTTACAAAATCAATCATCTTTCAACAGTTGAAAAAGAGGTCGAAGTAAACTTCTCCGCAGAGGAGGTCAGCAACTTTATCAACCAGCAGTTTTCGCGCATCTCCCATACTGCTTCGCTCAAGGGATTCAGAAAGGGAAAGGCTCCGCTGAACGTCATCAAGCAGTTCTACGGGAAAGAGGTCCTCGCAGAGGCTGAACGCAACTTCCTCACCGAAGGCATTCAGGAACCCGTTGCAAAGGAGCATCTTAATATCGCGACTCAGCCGGAGATTTCAGAAAAATCCGAGCTTAAAAACGGCGAACCCTTCTCCTTCAAATTCCACGTTGAAACCTTCCCGAACATCGATATCGAGCTTAAGCCGTTTGAGCATGACTTCACGCCTATAAAATATAATGAGAGTATGCTTGAGAACGAACTTGCCGCGATCAGAAAGAGATTCACGGAGTACAAGGAGAGCGAAGACGGACTCTCTGCCGACAACGACAAGATGGTCATCACCTTCTCCGGCAAAGACGGCGACACCGAGATCAAAGGCACGAGCGGAAAGGATGTTACGGTCGTTCTGGGTGAAAAGAGATTCGTTCCTGATTTTGAAAATGCCCTCTACAACCACAAAAAGGGCGACTCCTTCACAGCGGATGTCAAATTCCCCGATGACTACAATCCGGAAAGCGGTCTTGCAGGAAAGACGCTCCAGTTTTCCATCGAAGTCACAAAGCTCGAAAAGTGCACAAACGCTCCAGAGCTCACGGACGAATTTTTAGCAGGCAAAGATGGTTATCCGGATACTCTTGAGGAGCTTAAAACGCAGACGAAGCAGAACATCGAAAATTATCTCAACGACGTTATGACCCAGACCAAAAAGGAACTGGCGATCAGCACATACGTCAAAAATTACGACTTCGAGCTTCCGCCTTCATTCTTCAACAGCGAAAGAGAGGCTAGAATTGCCCATTACAAGCACGAAAACAAGGTCGAGGAAGTTCCAGAGGCAGAGATCGCAAAAATCGAAGACGACGCAAAATATTCGATCAAACGCTATATCATCATCAACACGCTCGCAGACAAACTCGATGTCACTGTCAGCGACAAGGAGCTTGACCTTTCGTTTGCAAACGAGGCAAGATCCTACGGTCTCCCCGTCGAGTACGCAACAAAACTCCGCGAATACTGCAGTGAGGATCAGCTTCAGGAGAGACGTTACAATCTGAGAGAACAGAAAGTCCTCGAGCAGATGGCTGAAAAGATGGTCTTCACGGAGAAGACTCCGGAAAAATAACGGTTCCACATGGGCTATGCAGAGCTTGAACTTGCGCTCCCGACCGATTTCACGCAGGAGCTTCTGGCAAAGCGCATAGCTTCCGAGATCTCAACAAATTCATTTAAATTTCAAACACTCAAACGCAGCCTTGACGCAAGGAACAAACGCGACATCCACTACCTTGTCCGTGTAGGAGTTACATCGGCGTCGCTCGGCGGAGAGGAGCCGGCAACAGAAACGCTCGAACTTCCGCCTGAATCCGCAGGAAGGGGCAGAAAGGTCGTAGTCGCAGGCTGCGGTCCGGCAGGGATATTCGCATCGATGATCCTCTCCAGAGCAGGCTTTTCGGTGACGATCGTCGAAAAGGGCAGCGAAGTCGCAAGACGCACAGTCGAAATCAAAAATCTCGAAAGCACCGGCACCTTCTCGCCGCTCGGCAGCTACTGCTTCGGCGCAGGCGGAGCCGGGACCTTCAGCGACGGCAAACTGACGAGCAGGACCAAGACCATTTCAAAGGAACGCGCCTTTATCCTTGACGAGTTCATCAAAGCCGGAGCACCCGCAGAGATCGCTTTCGATGCCTTTCCGCACGTCGGCAGCGACAACCTCAAGAAAATCATCCCGGCGATGCTCGAAAACCTGCGCGAAGCCGGCGTGACTACACTTTTTGAGACAGAAGTCTGCCGGATAAACCACAGTTTCGGCAGGCTGACTTCTCTTGAGCTCCGCGGCAGACACGCGGGAAAAATAGAGGCGGACTACTTTGTTTTTGCCTTCGGAAACAACTCGCTGGATTTTTATAAGCTATTGATTTCACAAGGCGTAAGTTTCGTTACAAAGCCGTTTGCGATCGGGTTTAGAGTCGAACACGAACGTGAAGAGATCAACCTTTCGCAGTGGGGCAGGCGCGAACTTGCAGGCGTCAAGGCTGCGGAATACCGCCTGACGGCAAAACTCGACAGCGGATACGCATTCACCTTCTGCATGTGTCCGGGCGGAAGAGTCGTCCAGACGGCTCCGGCATTGAATTCGTCAGTCGTAAACGGAATGTCGGACTACCTGCGCGACGGCAGATTCTCGAACAGTGCCGTCGTGACACCATTCAAGCTCGAAGAACTTGAACAAGGCGAGATCTCACCGCTTCGCGCCATTGAACTTCTTGAAAATATCGAACAAAAATTCTACTCGTTTTCCGGCTCTTTCGCCGTTCCTGCGGCATCCATCAGCTCGCTTCTGAGAGGCAGACCGACCGCAGAACTGGCAGATTCGAGTTTTCCTTTCGGATTGATCCCGGCAGATTTTTCGGAGCTTCTGCCGTCAACGGTACTGCACCGCCTTACCGGCGGTCTGAGAGCCTTTTCCAGACAACTGAAATGCTTTGAAAACGGCATCGCGCTAGGTTTCGAGAGCAAGACTTCGGCTCCGCTGCAATCATTGAGGAACGACGATTTCTCGACACCGCCCTACTCCAACCTCTACCTCTGCGGCGAAGGCAGCGGCCACTCCGGCGGGATCGTCTCAAGCGCCGCGGACGGCATAAAAACTGCGCTGATGCTGGCTAAAAAGTGCTGAACAAGAGATAAGGTCTAAGCCTCATCGCCTTTTCCGATACTCATCCTGGCAATATGCAGATACGAAAACCTCTCTTTACCGCTCCCTTCAGCGGTCTCTTTCATTCGTCTGAACTCTTCCGGGTCCTTCCTCAGCTCCTTCAGAATATTGAAAATGGCTTCTACGCTGTCCTGAGTGATAAATTTAACGTTTCCGCCGAGATCGACATGGTCTGTTCCTTCCCAGTATTTGCAGACCAGCGGCTTTCCCAATCCGGCAGCCTGCTCCCAAAAAACGGAATGCCGCCCCGGAAAAACGACCAGATCCGCCGCTGCAAAAACTTCATAGGCATCCACAGATCCTATCCAACCGATATACTGACTGCTGCCGCCGAGCCGCTGCCGGATACCGCTTCTGAGTTCAGGAACTACCGAACCGAACACTATCAGCCTGACTTTGGGATCTTTCAACCTGTTCACCGCATCCATCAGCAGCAGAGTCTGTTTTTTGAAGGAATCTATTTTACCTCCAGTCACTATCAGAAAATCATCATTGCCGATGTTGTACTTTTTTCTGATCCTGTTCCTTACTTCAGGTCTGCCCGCAGACGCGACAAGATCATCCTCTGCCCCCATGAGAAGCAGAGCGGTCTTATCGCCCGGAATACAGTAAAGATCTTTCAAAAAATCGACACGCGCCGGAAGGACACCGTAAAATTTTGTCGTAAAAGGCAATATCATCCAGGCACATCGTTTCCACAAAATTTTGTGAAGTATATTCAACGAGAGCCAGTTCCTTGCGCTGTTGGAAAAATCAGCATGGTTATCGACATAGACAGAAACACGCGGATGTTTTTTTAAATATTCTACAACGACATCGATATCCAGGAACTGACATCCGTGAATAAACAGGATATCTGGTTCAGCCTTTTCGAGAGCCTCGTACAGACCGGAGAACCTTCTCAGCTTCACATATATTTTTACAGGTTTTTTATATTTCAGACGAAGAACAGGGATACCGTATTCGTTCAGGTATTCTGTTTTGCCGGTAAAACAGAGCTCACCCTCTTCGTTGTAAACCTGCTGCGACGTAATGACAGAGACCTCGTGTCCCAGTTTTTTATGATATAGTGGAAGAATATTCTCCTGATACGAATAACCGTCGGAAAAGGTGCTGACAAAAGAAAGATGGGTGATTTTCATAGGTGTTTCTCAACTTCACTTTCCGGCGACTGTAGGCATCCTACAGACTGTTGCACGGTTGTTTATCGTTCCGGCATCCAATGCTAACGGATGGTTTTTGAGCCTGACTGGATTTACAGAGTTTTTCAATACTTCAAATTTCAGCAAATTAATCCCTTCTGAAAATATCTCTCGTATAAACCTTGCCCTTCACATCGTCCAAAGAGGTGTCGTAGCGGTTCGCGATAATCACGTCGG
>JAGAAT010000027.1 GCA_017615095.1 bacterium | reverse complement strand
GGCATGGCACTTGTAACTCCGATCGGACTTCTTGTTCTGAAGCCCTTCTTCTCGAAACACATCAAAGAATCGTAGAGTGAATGAATAAGATCGTTCTCATCATAGACGACGAAAAACCGATCCTCGATTCGCTCAAATTCATGCTTTCCGGCTCCGGCTACACCGTTGTCACGGCGATGTCTGCGACCGAGGGTCTGAAACAGATAAAGGAGCTTGAACATGAGCTTTCGGTGATAATCACCGACCTTGCCCTTCCGGGCGGTTTCGACGGTTTCGACATAATCGAGGCTGTGAAAGATCTGGAAACGCATATTCCGATAATAATGATAACCGCTTACGGAAATATCCAAAACGCGGTCAAGGCGATGCAGATGGGTGCGTTTACCTTTCTGACCAAGCCTATTGCCCTCAACGCGCTTCTGCAACAGATGAACCGCGCAATAGAAAATACTGAAATCGTTAAGGAAAACCGTCGCCTTAGAACGGAGATACTGAACATTTCGGCAGACCGTTTCAAGATGATTTACCAGAGCGACGTGATGGAAAAACTCCTTAAAAACGCTTCGGAGATCGCCAAAACCGATGCAACTGTCCTGATAACCGGCGAAAGCGGAACTGGAAAGGAGTTCCTGGCTCACTACATCCTGCTTGAAAGCACCAGGGCCGGAGGACCGTTCGTTCCCTTCAATGCGGGTGCCGTCAGTGAATCGCTTATGGAATCAGAGCTTTTCGGCTACAAGAAAGGTGCTTTCACCGGTGCTGACAAAAACAGTCCGGGCTACGTCGGTGCTGCCGAAGGCGGTACGCTTTTCATCGACGAGATAGGCGAGATGCCGATGAGCCTTCAGACAAAGCTGCTCCGTTTTCTGGAGTCGAAGGAGTACCTTCCGGTCGGAAGCGCTTCCCCGGTGATCGCCAATGTCCGCGTGATAGCAGCAACCAACAAAAATCTCGAAAAAGAGGCGGAAAAAGGGAATTTCAGGAAGGATCTTTACTACCGGCTTGCGACATTCCCGCTCAGGATCCCGGCGCTGCGCGAACGCAGAGAGGACATCCCGCTCCTGATTTCGCACTTTGTTGACAAGGCGCACAAGGAGTACAAAAAGCCTGCTGTCCAGCCTGGTCCGGAGCTTGTGAAGGAGCTCACGAACCGGGAGTGGAAGGGCAACGTGCGCGAGCTTGAAAACTACATCCGCCGTTTCGTTCTGACGGGCGGTGAGATCCAGGATCCGCAGGATCAGGCGCATCAGCAGAGTGCCGACAGCGAAAATCCGCTTTCCATCACTATTAAAATCGGAGAAAAAACGATAGACGAAGTCAAAACTGAAATGATCGAAGCCGCTCTTAAACACACAAAGGGCGATAAAGATCAGGCGGCAAAACTTCTCGGAATTGCTCCGCGTACGATTTACCGCCACCTTTCAAAAGACGATGAGCTTTAACTTTTGAGGTGCTATTGAATGCTGTCAGGCAAATAGTCGCGGTTTTACTTTTCTGCGTTTTTTTTATCTGGAGTTATTGGGGCAACTTTCCGGCACTCGGCGCCCCTCTGCTGCTGATCCCTGCGGCTCTTTTGCTCTTTGTACTCCTTCTGCCTCTTCAAAAGCCGCTTTCTCAATATATCGAAAATATTGGTAAATTTTTTCTTGAGCACGGTTTTAAGGTCTTTCCTACGCTTGCCTTTTTGATTTCGCTTTATATTTCGCTGAACTGGTTTTCGGGGCTTCCCTTTGTTCCCGACGAGGTGAATTACAAGTATCTGGCTCAGGCGATACTTGACGGAAAAATCACGAGCGGGCTCCATCCGCATTACGAATTTTTCAACTTTTTATACACCGTTCCGTCGGTCAACGGCGCCTATTCGATCTATCAGATAGGTTTTCCGCTCTTTCTTGCCCCCTTTCTGGCTTTGGGCGTTCCCTGGCTTGCCAATCCGCTTCTGCTCGCACTCTCCGTTTTTCTGACCGGCAGGATCGCAGAGAGTTTTTACGACAGAAAAACAGCCGTTATCTCAATGTCTTTTGCCTCCACATCGGTTTTTTTGACGGTTCTGGGCGGCACAATGATGGCGCACCCCTTCTGCGCGGCGGCGACACTCGGAGCCTTCTACTTTGCGATCCGAGCTGAAAAATCCAATAATTCAAAACAATTATGGATAAACACCACGATCTCTGCGCTCTTTATTTCAGCTCTTTTGCTGGCTCGTCCGCAGAATGCGCTTTTTGCGCTTTTCTTTACGGTTTTATACCTCTTTTTAAAGTTCAAATTCGTCGTTTTTTTCAAAACCGGAGTCGTTTATGCTCTGATAATTTCGGTTTTTCTGGGCTTACTCATTTACTCGAACTATGTGATAACAGGTTCCGTTACCGAATTTAAACACCGTAAATTCTGGGATATCTCCGAGCCGGTCGACGACTGCATGGGGATCGGTCTCGGAAAGGGGTGCAAATTCTCCGCGAATACCGAACTTCCGGAAGAGGGGCTGAACTTTACATACGCTACGGAGATAACCCGTCAGAGACTCGAGGCATTCCTTCCGGGACTCACTCTGAACCCGCTCTTCTTCCTTTTGATCCTCCTTCCGTTTTTTAAGCGCAATAGAGATAAGAGTCTGATTTTTAACGACTTTTTTGTATTGTCCGGGTTCCTGATTTTCTTTGTCGTCTACTATTTTTACTACTTCCCGGGGGTCACATACGGCGCGAGATTCTACTTCGAAGGTTCATTTTTCCTCTTCCCGCTGATGGCTCAGGGGTTTGTAATGCTTCTTGACTCTGCCGGTCGCAGCGCTGCGTCTGTCAGGCTGAAATTTTTGCCGGAATCGCTTCTTTTTACTGCATTTTTGATTCAGTTTCTGGTTAATTTCCCTGCAACTTCTGCGGCATATGCCAAAGACTGGTGGGTCACGACCAGGCTTCTGAGCTCAAAACTTCAGGAAAAAAATATCACTGACGGCGTCGTTTTTATAAATCCCGACTACTTCTATTCCAGCGGGCTTCCGCTGATGAACATCCATAAAATCGACCGGAACAGACTCATCTTTGCGATCGATCTCGGGTTCGAGTCTAACCAGAAGCTGATGGATTATTACAAGGGAAGGCGTTTTTTCTGGGCGAATTTCCATCGCGAAGGGGATATCCTGCACTCGAAGGAGCCTCTCGAGCTTGACGTTTCCGAGATCTTCCGCGATCCTGCTGTCACCAAAGTCACGGTCGAACTCGAGCATAAGAGTTATCCGATCGACGGCAAGCCGGATTACTGCAACAGATACCTTCAAATGGGACCGATCGTCAATGATTACGCAGGTTTTTCTCTGCCGCCTGAGCTTAATGAGGGGCGGCTTTACTTCTTCTGCAAGTTTACCGCTACCGATCAGTTCTATACTTTCGGGCAGAACTTTATGGCTTCCGGCAGGTATCTTGTAAGGGTGACTTTTGCGGCTCATCCCGTCGGCGGAAAGTTCGAGTTCAGGCACGGGGATTCTACTCACCTCATTGACTTCCACAGTGAAGGAATAGAACTTAAAACGGTTGAATTTATTGAAAATATCGAAGAGGGGATGAATCTCTTTACGCTTTTGCCGAAGAGTCCGGACACCTACTTTATCATAGATAAATTTGAATTTTTCCCGTTACCGGAAGAGAAAAACGATGGCAAAAATTCGTAACTGGCTAGTTTTTATCCTCTTTTTTCTCATCTTTTTCGTTTGGGCGACCTACGGGAGCATCCTGCTGCCGTTTAAGATATTTTTTCCTGTTTTTCACCTGACTTTTATATTTTTTGCAGTGATTTTCGGACTTCTGCTGCGGAAGTGGGATGTGACCTCCGCAGATTTCAAGTTCGGAAAGTCCCCCTATTTTCTGCTCCCGATCGGCGGTTTTTTGATTTCGCTTACGATCGCCTACACCTTTTTTCAGG
>JAGAAT010000026.1 GCA_017615095.1 bacterium | reverse complement strand
ATGTCTTTCTGAAAAATTTCTTTAATGATTTCCTTTATGTAAACCTCTTTGTCCTCGCCTGAATACTGTATCGTTCTCGGGAACCCGCCTTCCGAGATATAAGCGTCGAATTCGGCGGTGAGATCTGCATTGATCTCTTTACCGAAAAACTTTTTCATTCCCAAGTATTCTTCAAAACTCAGGGTGTAAAGCTCGAATTCGAGATAACGCCCCGTCAGTTTGGTGGCGAGTTCACCGCTTAAAAGATAGGAGTTCGAGCCGGTGATAAAGATCGAAAACTCCTCTTCTTCCCTGAAACCGTTGATAACTTCCTCAAAATTCCTGACGTTTTGGATCTCGTCGATAAACAGGTATTTGATCCCTGCTGCGCCTGACATTTCTTCGATCTTTGCATCAAGCTGGTCAGCAGTTTTTATGTTCCTGTATCCGCGTTTGTCCAAATTAAGGTAAATGATGTTTTCCGCCTTGACGCCGGATTCCAGAATTTCGTCCGCGATTGTTTGCATGAGGCATGATTTGCCGCATCTCCTGACGCCGGTTATCACTTTGATCATATCTGTGTCGTGATAAAATCCGCGTATTTTCTTCAAGTAATTTTCGCGTTTGTAAAGCTTCATAAAAACACCTCCGAAGCCACAGTTCGACAGCCTTCAGAGCATAAACAAATCTTCGTTATTCGCAAGTTAAACCGTAAACTTTTTACAAAATCACAAAATTTACCGCTTTAACCGGCGGATAACGCATATTTCTGCAATTTCGGGCAATGCGATTTTTCTGGAACTTTGCGGATATATTCCTAAAATAGGGCGTTTTTGATTAAGATCTTTAAATTTAAGGAGATTTTTTTTGGAACTTATAACTTCTTTTCTGCGCAGGATCGAGAAGCCCGGGCGTTACTTTGCCCCTTTCATCGAGACCGTAAAAGTCAAAACTGATCCTAACAAGCCGAAAATATTGATTCTTTTCCCTGACCTTTTCGAGATGGCGCAGAGCCACACCGGGGTCAAGATCCTCTATTCGCTCTTCCACAGGCGCGGTTTTCTGGTCGATTTCGGCTTCTCTCCACAGAAGGATATATTTGAAATTGCTGCAAAAAGCGGCGGTTTGACCTCTATGATGCACGGTGTGAACTACCGCGATTTCGACATTATCGCGGTTTCATTCCAGTATCAGCTGCAATACCCCGATTTTCTGAAGATACTTGAGATCGCAGGGATTCCGATCCGTTCAAAAGATAGAATGGATTCAGAGAGTTATCCTATAATCTGGTCGGGCGGTCCGGTCATGTGCAACCCCGAACCGATGGCGGATTTCATCGATGCGGTTTCGATAGGTGAGTTTGAGCCTTACGCTGAAGAATTTATGGATATCCTTGAAAACATTAAAGAAAAATCTGCGCGTATCGAGGCTTTTTCCAAGATCCCGTCGATCTACATCCCGTCGAAGCACAACGAAAACGCCGTTAAGATCAATCCCGACGGCTCGCTTTCGGGGTTCGAGGCGAGAAGGGCTGTCCTGAAGGATCTCAACTACGATCCCGAATCGCTTTTCGACGCCCCGATATTCGCGATGAGGACGATCCACGACCGTTTCACGATCGAAATAATGCGCGGCTGTACCCGCGGCTGCCGCTTCTGCATGGCGGGGATGTTCTACCGTCCGCACAGAGAGAAAAGTGCTGAAAATGTCTGCGAGATCCTCGATAAAGTCGTCAGGACTTCAGGCTATGACGAGGCGGGGTTCCTTTCGCTTTCGGCTGCCGATCACAGCGAGATCGAGGATATTCTGGTCCGCTCCTACAGCCGTTACAGCCGCAGGATCTCGGTCTCTCTGCCGAGCCTCAGGACTGAAACGATAACTCCGAAAATCGCTCAGGCGATCAAAAAAGGGCGAAAAGTCGGCTTCACGCTTGCACCCGAATCGGGTAGCGAAAGGCTCCGCCGCGTGATAAACAAAGGCAACAGCGAAGAGGACCTCATCAATGCGATCCATACGATATTTTCAAACGGCTGGCAGGCGGTGAAACTATACTTCATGCTTGGGCTCCCGCTTGAAGAGGAGTGCGACATCATCGAGACGGTCCAGCTTGTCAAAAGGATGAGCAACTATATAAAAAGATTCGGGAAAAAGGCGATGATAAGCGCTAGTTTCTCAACCTTCGTGCCGCAGCCGTTCACTCCGTTCCAGTGGGAAAAGATGGCAAGTCCGGAGGAGATAAAGGCGAAGCAGAAAATCATAATCGACAGCCTCCGCGGCATAAAAAACATAAAGCTTGCATGGCACGATCAGGAGGTCAGCACGGTCGAAGGATACCTCAGCCGAGCGGGACGTGAATACGGCAAAGTGATTGAATTTGTTGCAAAAAATATGAAGGGCTTGCAGACCGAAGACGAAAGCTTCGATCCTGTTCTCTGGGATCAGGCGATGGCGGCTGCCGGGATCGACCCTGAAAGCACCTATCTGCCGAAGCCGCTCGACAAACCGCTTCCTTACGAGCATATCGACCTCAGGATCGACAGAAAATTTCTCCTGAAAGAGCGCGAAAATGCGTATAATTTCGAGGTGACTCCCGACTGCGCTAAGACCGGAAAGTGCAACAACTGCGGTGCGTGCGATTTCAAAGAGATCAAACCGATGATCAGAACGGGTGAGCCGCTTGACTGTAACGAAACTTTTGAAATTCCGGAAAAGAGCAATAAAACCAACTCCTTCCCCTATATTTTTTCGCTTTCGAAACACGGGATCTCGATAAGCGTAGGTCATCTGGATCTTGTCTCTTTCCTCTTCAAGGCGCTCTCTCTGGCAGACTTGAAGATCCTCTATTCCGACGGTTTCCATCCGATGCCGCGCTTCAATCTGGCGTTCCCGGCACCGGTCGGAGTCGAAGTCGATGAGGAGTTCGGCACAGTATGGCTCACCGAAGAGGTGGACGAGGCTGAAACTCTTGGGAAACTTAACTCGATCCTGGAAAATTCAGGAATAAAATTCCTCACTTTTGCAAAATGCGACCGCGAAAAGATCAAAAAGGCGGAAAAGATCCTGAGGACTCTCCCGACAAGCACCTACCGCGTTAAGTTTTTTGAAAAAGCGGACTACGATTCGGCTAAAGAGATCCTTGAAGTGGTTGATTTCAATGACAAAACTCTTGAAATGACGATCCGGCACATGACTGAACTCGGTGGAGTTATGAAAAAATTCGACTCCTTCACCGGCGAATACCACGTCATCAAAAATGCCTACCGCAGGGAACTTGCCGAGTACGACACCGAAAACCTGCTGAAAGAGGAAAAAATCCTTTAAACTTCTCACTCTTTCACAGCCGGCTTCCAACACTTCAGACGACCTTGACCTGATACGCACCGTGGCACGCTCTACCTTATTTTATCCGAATTTTGGGTGTTTCTTTAGAGATGATTATCAAAATTTTATAAAATTCGAAGGATAAAAATGAAACGGTGACAAATTGTCACCATTTGAAAATTCCTGCGGCAGACGGCAAAATGCGTCTGACAGATGTCGGTGAT
>JAGAAT010000025.1 GCA_017615095.1 bacterium | reverse complement strand
TCACCTTCGCGGAAACGGATCTTGTAACCGTTCAGAAAATAGACGATTTCCTGAATATTTTTAACTATATTCTGCGGCAGTTTGGTATTATATCTCTTTGCAAAGGAATCGGCAATCGTTCCTCTCATCACAAAATCAGCATAGAGTATGTTGTCACCTTTTGGCGAAAAAGTCCGGAACTGCGGCAGATCGACATCGTAAGTAAGCGGAAAATCGAGCGAAGAATGGTCAGTCGGATAAAGCATGAAAGGCTTTTCGTCATATTCTTCGACCTTAGGCTCATCAGAATCAAAATACAGAACAACATTGAGAAAAATCGAAAATGCAAACAGTAAAACGAAGATGTTGTGAATGCGTTTTTTCACGACTTTTCCGAAATCAGAATATGCTATTTAAGAAGCATTTTGACCGGTTCCATTCCTGCCGGAGTTTTTTCCTCGATTGCCTTGAGGACTGCGCCGCCGCCTATGAACATGTAGTATTTTGCGTTGTCGAGCGCCGCCATGTAAGTTCCCGGAAGGAGTTTTTTGAAATCCTGAAGCGTATCACCGCCGCCGTAAAGTTTGCCGGCTTCTTTGTTCTTGTCAATCAAAGAATACATCGCGGCAGTTCCGTCACCGAAATTCGGAGTGAAGCCCATTACAGCGTTTACAAAGAAGGTTTTTGCATTAGCAAAAATATCAACGATTTCAGCATCTTTAAATGATTCAGGAGCAGCATCGAGAACGAACTTGAGTTCCATTCCCGGTTTCAAATCTTTGAGCGCGACTGTTCTGTACTGACCTTCGAATTTGCCGTCCATCGTGTCGGATTCGACGATGCAGGGAAGCTCGACGATCTTTCCCGGGAATTTTGCCGAGAAATCAACGAATTTTTTCGCTGCTGCAACATCTTCCTCTTCAACTCCGGCAATTTTTACGCCGTATTTAGCGCAGAGGTATGCGTTGTAAATGACTCCGCCCAGAACAAGGTGGTCAGCTTTTTCCAGAAGTGCCGAAAGAGGCTCGATTTTGGTATCGAATTTCGAACCCGCAACAGCTGCGAGGAAAGGTCTTGCCGGCTCATAGATACGTTTAAGGTTCTCGATCTCTTTTTCCATGAGGATCCCGGCAAAAGCGGGAAGGCGTTTCGCAACTCTGACAGTCGAAGTGTGGCTCTGCCACGAACCGAAAGCGTCGTTTACGAAAACATCGGCGATAGCAGCCATTTCATCGGCAAGTTTGTCGGCTTTTTCGTCCTTTGCCTCTTCTCCCGCGAACCAGCGCGTATTCGGCAGGTAGATCATGTCGATCTTGCCCGATTTCAGCTCGTCAAGAAGCGGATTCATCACGTCTTTGCAAAGGCTTTTGTATCCGAAAGCGTCTTCAGCCTTGAACTCAGGAACTTTGATCCTGAGTGACAGTTTCTTCTCGAGATATTTGACTACCGGCATGACGGAGGTCTTCTCTTCCATCGTGATCTCGCCTGTTTTTTTGTCTTTCGGACGTCCGACGTGGGTCATAAGTATCGGTTTACCGCCTTTTGCGTAGATCCGGCAGATAGTCGCGAAGGTCGAGTCGATCCTGTAGGGATCTTCGATTTTGCCCTTTTTTACGACATTGTGGTCAACTCTGACGAGAACGGTTTTGCCCTGAAGATCGGCTTCATTCAAAGTTTTAAGAGTAAGATTTTCCATTTTATCCTCCGGAATTAAAGGCAGACCTTATCAGTCGTATCGCATGTTCCCCATTCGCATCCGGTCGAAGCGCAGTCGGGAAGACATGCGTGGATCTTGGTCGAGCATCTGTAGCCTACGCGGCAGTCAGAAGGGCTGGTGCATCTGTGGAAGCAGTAGCCGTCACCCCAGCTGTTGTAGCTGTGATAAACCTCACCGGCATTGTCACAAGCCGCATGGTCACTCATGTCGCAGTTGTATGTGCAGTATCCGCCCGGAGCAGGGAAAACGCTGTCATTCGCAGTAAGGCAGAAGGCAACCTGATCGTAATCTTCGCCGCCGTAACTGCCGGAATATGCGCCGGTGCAGTCCTCATCTTTTGTACATGCAGCACCTACAGCTCCCGGTGCAGCCTGATTCCCGCTCGTATCGCCGGTATTCAGATTGCTGTTATCGCCTTCCGCACCTGTATCCGAGCCTGTGTCTGAACCAGTATCTGAGCCGGTATCAGCGCCTGTATCAGTTCCTGTGTCCGTGCCGGTATCAGAACCGGTATCAGCGCCTGTATCCGAACCTGTATCTGAGCCGGTATCCGAACCTGTATCCGAACCGGTATCAGCGCCTGTATCAGTTCCTGTGTCTGAACCAGTATCAGAACCTGTATCTGAGCCTGTATCAGAACCAGTGTCTGAACCTGTATCCGCACTTGTGTCGCCTGTATCAGTGCCTGAATCTGAAGCGGTGTCCGATCCTGAGTCCGAACCTGTGTCCGTGCCGGTATCAGTTCCGGTATCCGTAGTTTCATCGTCGTCTCCGCCGCATGAAACGATATAAAGCGACATCGTTAAAGCCAAAAACAAAAACATAAATCTCTTAAACATGATTCCTCCGAAATCAAAAATTAAAAACTACTGTTTGATCCCTTCAGCAGCCCCGTTCGACTTGTTCTGATAGCCCTCTGGGATTTTGAAGGTTATTGCCTTAAGGTCTGATCTCTTCAGCGAAACCAGAGTGCTCGATACCGACGGCATCCTGTTGCTCGCCGCGACCTTGACTGTCTTTACGATCATACCCTTGCCGAAGAAGTTGCTCTCTATAACAGATTCGATGTTGCGGTACTTCGCGATCGACTCAGGGAAAATCGTCGAGAATTTCTTTCTGAAAGCGATAAAAGGCGAGTCTTTAAGCTCCGGCGCGACCCAGACTCGGGAGTAGGGCTTGCCGTCGACCGAAACCGCCCAGACTTCGCAGTTCCACCTGCCGACCGTCTCGCTGCCCTGGCTTGCGAAAGTGACCTTGGGTGCGACCTTGCTCGGGTCGATCTGACCGCGTGCTCTAAGCTCCGCCTCAAGCTGCTCTGCGAATTTTACATAATCGCTCAGCTTTATGATCTGATAGCTTTTGTTTTTGTGGTTGATCATCGTGATTTTATCCGCCGCGAGGTCGATGATCGTCTCGTTTTCGCCGTTTGCCGTCGTGTTGACCGTCATCGCCATGTTTTCGGACGCCAGGATTCGTTTTGTGGCGGTTATGTCGTTGACGACGATATCCTCGACTGTCTCCCAAATCTCAGAGGCAAAGATCGAAAATGCAGAAAAAACCAGAAAAAAGACCGTGAAAAGTTTCGTTCTCATACTGAACCTCCATATCAGAAACCAATTTTTCGGGCGAAATTTTATACTTTTGTATTTATTTCTCAATAAAAGGGCTCCGGAGCATTGATTTTTATCTAAAATTTCAAATAATAAAATAATTTATTGGAATATTTGCCGTGTTTTCAAATATAAAGTTAAAATACATATTATTATTATCACTATTTATAGTGATATTTGCTTTTTCAGCATACAGAGATTTTTATTATAATATAGAATATGAACAAGCCGAATATTACAAATCTACAAATATAGAAAACATAAAAAAAGATCTCAAAGGCGAACTTATTCAAACAAGAAATCGGGAACTCCTGACCGCTTTAGCGATCGGAGAGAAAAACTTTTCCTTCGGATCACGGCAGAAAATGGCGCTGACCGGAACACTCCACCTTGTCGCCATATCCGCATTCCATACAGCGATAATGATGTTCATCATCGAAAATCTCCTCAACTATATCTTGCTCTTTCTGCCGCTACGCTTCTCATGGAAACGGATCATCATCCTCTACATGAAGATTTTATGTTCCGCCTACTACTTCCTGATAACCGGAGCCTCGATCCCGACACTCAGGGCGCTCCTCTTCATGCTCTTTTTCGAGTGTGCTCTCGTCTGGGGACGCCGTCCGCATTTTTTCAGCGCCTTCACATTCTCGCTGACAGCCGTCCTGCTTCTGATCCCGGGCTCTCTCACAAGCCTCAGTTTCATAATGACGGCGGTTTCGATCTTTACGATAATGAGGATTTACAGGCTCCTCTCCTCCTCCGCTTCGATCTCGCTGATAGTGCTCTCCGTCGTGATGAACTACGCGCTCATACCTGTCACATCCATTCTATCGGCAAGGTTCCCGCTGGCTGCGCCGTTCGTGAATTTTTTCGTGATACCGGTAATTTCGCTCGCAGTCCCTTTTGTCAGCCTGGCACAGATTTCCGTCCTCTTCTCTCCGGAAGCCGCCTCGTTTTTTCTTAAAACCGCCGATTTCCTTGTGGCTCCGGCACAGTTTTTCATCAGCAAGAGCGCCCTTTCAGCCGAACTGACGGCGATCCCTCTCAACGATCCGCCGCTTTTTATCAAAATCATATTCCTCGCATCATTCTTCTGTGCACTCTGCTTCACAAAAAAACTGAAACTTACGGCAATAGCCCTCAACCTGCTTTCACTCCTTTTTTTCGTTGCAGACCCGGACTTCGGCAGCAGCCCGAAGCGCCTCGAAACATTCAGCGGCAAGGCTTTCTGCGTCAAGACTTCGCCGTCAAAAGGAAGAATATTTCTAGACAGATACAAATTTTCACCCGACTTCGACGAGAGACTCGTCCTGAAGCTCGAGCGGGCGGCAGCAGAATGCAGGATCACATTCGTGCAGTCGCTCCACCTGCCAGCCCGAACCCCGGAAAAATTTGAGGAGAGGCTCCGGCGCAGCATCCGTTTCAGGAAGACAAAAATTTTCGTCGTAAAGCGGGATTTCTGCACCGGCGATGATGACTAAATCTCTTTTTTAACTATAATCCGCCGGTTTGAATTTGTTTCGGAGGAGAAATGGCTAAATCAAAAAAGGGCTCAGGCTCGCTTGTTAAGAAAATCATCGAAATCGCACTCATACTGTTTCTCGCAGCGAACTTCTGCGTTGACGGGAAACCGCTCTGGAAAAAGGTTTTTTCAGGTTCGGATATCCCGACGATCAGCGAAAAGGAGCTGAAAAAGAGGGCTGAAAAGCTCGGCAGGGATGTCAAAGAGGCTGCCGGAGATGCGAAGAAGGCGGCAGAAAAGGCGGCCGGAGAAGCCAAAAAGAAGGCGGAAGAGACCGCTGATGAGATAAAAAAGGGCGCCGAGGAGGTCAAAAAAGGGGCTGAAGAGGTCAAAAACAGCGTTTCGGAGATCTCCGAAGAGGATGAAAAGGCGCTCGAAAAGATCATCGAAAAAAACACGAAAAAATAGTTCGGAGGAGCAATGATTATCTCTCTGGGAGCCGATCACGGCGGTTTTGAACTCAAAAACAGGCTTGCCGGATACCTGAAATCCGAAGGTCACGAAGTCATCGACAACGGCACGAACTCAGCCGATTCCGTAGACTACCCCGACTTCGCGAAACCTGTTGCACACGACATTCTGGAAAAACGTGCTGATTTCGGAGTACTCGTCTGCGGGAGCGGGATCGGGATCTCCATCGCAGCCAACAGATACCGCGGGATCAGGGCGGCACTTGTCACGTCGGCAGACTACGCAAGGCTTTCAAGACAGCACAACAATGCGAACATCATCGCATTCGGAGGCAGGTTCACATCATTCGATGATGCAAAAGAGTGGCTTGAGATCTTCCTTTCAACAGATTTCGAGGGCGGAAGACACGAAAGGCGCGTCTCCAAACTCGATGAACTCAACTAATCGGATTTATTGATTATTTCACGCAGCGGAAACCGAAGTCGATAGCAGAGTCGTCCATCCCTGCGCCGCTTCTGAACGAAGCTCTCATCTTGTCGTCACCGTAGATGTACGAGCCGCCGCGGACGACCTTGAACGCGTTCTGGTCCGGCTCGCCGGGTCCCTGAGTATCAGCCTGAGACGCCTCGTCCGTCGAATAGAATCCGGCCAGATACCAGTCATTCGTGAACTCGGCAACATTCCCCGCCATGTCGTAAAGTCCGTTTTCTGTCGCTCCCGCAGGCTTTGAGCCGATCGGGAATGTTGAATTGAAGCCGCAGCCGTTCGCGCTGCTGCGCATTACGGCGACATCGCAGCTCGCAGCCGGTGAATTGCCCCACGGATAGATCTGCGGCTTGCCGGATTTTGCAGCAGTCTCCCACTCAGCCTCTGTCGGAAGCCTCATCCCGCGCCATTCGCAGAGAGCCTTCGCGCCGTACCAGGTGACACAGTTGACCGGATGGTTTGCACGATCCGGATTGCCGATGTTGCAGCTGTCGGTATCCTCCGAGGTGCGGTACTGCGGCTCGTCAGCGTTGCCGTTCGTGCAGGCTCCAGCCTCGATGCACGCCTCGAAAAGCGCAACGGTGACCTCAAAACGGTCGATCGTGAAGGCTGACACACTGACCGTGTGCTGCGGTACGTTGTCCTGATTGCATTTCGACTCAAGTGTCTCGCTGCATCCCATCATAAATTCGGATGCAGGAATATCGACCAGACCGCTGATGCAGTCGCCGGCATTGACGAACTTTCCGTTCTGGCAGATCTGGCGCTGGAACTTCCCTTCTCCGCTGCCGCACGGGATGAACTGCTGCTCGTTTTCGTAGAGCAGGGCACCTCCGGCAAAGCAGAAGGAGCCTTTGTCCTCATCCGGTCTCTCCTCCGGTCCGTCATCGGATGGTCCCGCAGTGTCATCATCGGGCAGTTCAGGCGTGTCGTCGACAGCTCCGGCGTTGTCGGAATCGTTCATCACTTCGCCGCCTTCGTCATCCTCATCGCCCGCGCACCCTGCAAAAATCATCAATAAAATCAGTAACATGGAAATTTTAATTTTCATATATCCCTCCAGTTTCTCAAAAAAACGACAAATTTTAGCGTAAAAAAGTGCTTTTTTTAGTTTTTTGTTCTATTTGCACCGTTTTTGTTTTTTGTATGCTTCATCTTTTTGATTTGAGGGTCTGCTTTGCGCTTTTATCTGGCTCCGCTTGCGGAGATAACATCGAAGGAATTCCGTCTGCTCCGCTACGAGGGCGGCGCCGACGTCTGCTACAGCGAAATGATCTCCGCGAGAGCCGTGACGCTGCGGAACAAAAAGACGATCGGTCTTTCGGAGATAGACAGCCGCGAACCCGAAACTTACCTACAGTTTTTCGGTGGAGAGCCGGAGATCGTCAGGGAGGCTGCCGAAAAGATCCTCACACTTGTCACACCTGCCGGAGTCGATCTCAACGCCGGATGCCCCGTCCGCAAGGTCGTCGCGTCACACGCCGGATCCCAGCTGATGGAGGACCCTGAGCGCCTCGGCAGGATCGTGAAGGCTCTGCGTTCTGTCACTTCCCTTCCGCTTT